>NZ_JARVSN010000024.1:0-236915 GCF_030209165.1 Pseudomonas sp. fls2-241-R2A-110
CCGTCAGGGCGGAACCCTAAGCCGCCGTTACCGCAGCAACGGATATGTACCCAAAACCAACCCAAACCAAACCAAACAAAAAAACTTTCTGAAGTAAACAGAATTACGGTGTCAGCAAAGTCCCTATTCAAAACGCAAAACACGAACAACCAAACGCCCCCCAGAACCCTTGAAAGTCACTGACCGGTGCCGAAGACAACCGCGCCCGCTCATGACTGTGCGCATGAACCGCACAAGCTCCCGCACAATGATGAGCCTGCGCGGTCAACGGCGCCGAGGGTTTCCAGTGCCCCGGCACTGTGGCCACGGGCGACCACTCCGGCACCACCGGAATCGTCGGCGGCCCGAGTTTTTCGAACTCATGGCTGCCATAGACAATCTTGCCGTCGACAATGGTCAACACCGACTCGATCCATTTGATCGCTTCATCCTCGATGTGGAAGTAGTCCGCCGACAGCGCAATCAAGTCAGCCAGTTGCCCGACCTTGATCTGGCCTTTCTTGCCTTGTTCGGAAGAAAACCAGGCACTGCCGTGGGTATAGAGCTCCAGTGCCGTGTCGCGGCTCAAGCCTTGCGGATACAGCTCCAGACCACCGACGGTTCGACCGCTGACCAGCCAGTACAACGAAGTCCAGGGGTTATAGCTGGACACGCGCGTGGCGTCGGTGCCTGCGCCTACCGGAATCCCTTCGGCCAGCATCCGTGCGATCGGTGGCGTGTGTTCGGCGGCTTTGGCGCCATAGCGGTCGACAAAGTATTCACCCTGGAACGCCATGCGGTCCTGGATCGCAATGCCGCCACCCAGGGCTTTCACCCGTTCGATGTTCTGCGGTGTGATGGTTTCGGCATGATCGAAAAACCACGGCAAACCATCGAATGGAATATCGCGATTGACCTTCTCGAACACGTCAAGCATGCGGCTGATGGATTGGTTGTAGGTGGCATGCAGGCGGAACGGCCAGCGCTGTTCCACTAGATGGCGGACCACCGGCTCCAGTTCCTGCTCCATGGTTTGTGGCAGGTCCGGGCGCGGTTCGAGGAAATCTTCGAAATCGGCCGCCGAAAACACCAGCATTTCCCCGGCGCCGTTGTGCCGCAGGAAGTCGTCGCCCTGACCGTAATGAGAGGTGCTGGTCCAGTTCTTGAAGTCAGTCAGCTCTTCTTTGGGTTTCTGGGTGAAGAGGTTATAGGCGATGCGCACGGTCAGTTGTTGGTCTTTGGCCAGTTGCTGGATGACTTGGTAATCGTCCGGGTAATTCTGGTAACCACCGCCGGCGTCGATGGCGCTGGTGACGCCCAGGCGATTGAGTTCACGCATGAACTGGCGAGTGGAATTGACCTGATACTCAAGTGGCAGCTTCGGTCCCTTGGCCAGCGTCGAGTACAGGATCATCGCGTTCGGGCGGGCGATCAGCATGCCCGTGGGGTCGCCGTTGGCATCCCGCTGGATTTCTCCGCCGGGCGGGTTTGGCGTGTCGCGGGTGTAACCGACCACTTTCAGCGCCGCGCGGTTGAGCAGGGCGCGGTCGTAGAGGTGCAGCACGAACACCGGCGTGTCGGGGGCGGCCTTGTTCAGTTCATCAAGCGTTGGCAGGCGTTTTTCGGCGAACTGGAATTCGCTCCAGCCACCCACCACGCGCACCCATTGCGGCGTTGGCGTGCGATCGGCCTGGTCCTTGAGCATGCGCAGGGCGTCGACCAGTGACGGCACGCCTTCCCAGCGCAGTTCGAGGTTGTAATTGAGGCCGCCGCGGATCAAGTGCAGGTGCGAGTCGTTGAGACCGGGAATCACCGTGCGGCCGTGCAGGTCGATGATTTTTGTACCGGGGCCTTGCAGGGCCATGGCTTGAGCGTCGCTGCCGACCACCACGAAGCGGCCGTCCTTGATGGCAACAGCACTGGCCTGGGGTTTCTTGCGGTCGACGGTGTGTAGGCGTCCGTTGTACAGAATGAGGTCGGCGGGGGTGTCGGGCATGGTTTTACTCCCTGCGATTAGCGGACTGATCCAGGTCTCGATGGTCGCTGCCGAAAGGCCCTGCAATACACGTCGGTGATTGAAACCGTTGTGGACGTGAGGTGGGCTCATGGCGGCGCGCTCCGTCAATTGATCGGGGGCAATCGGCCGATGCCTGGCGCAAGCGACCAGAAGGAATATAGACCGCAAATCCATGGACGGCCGTTTCCTGAGGGCAAAAACGACGAATCCCGCCTCAAGGGGCGGGATTCGTTTGCAACCAGAGGTGCTCCCGAAAGGTCGGGAGCCGCCGTCTTAGCTTGGGAACAGCTCGGACAGTTTCATGGCCAGCATCATGTCGCCTTCAGCGCGCAGTTTGCCGCCCATGAACGCCTGCATGCCGTCGGTCGAACCGTCAACGATGCCTTCCAGGGTTTCGCCGTCCATCACCAGAGTGACCTGGGCGTCAGGGTTTTCGCCTTCTTGCAGCTCGCAGGTGCTGTTTTTGACGATCAGCGAGAAGTTCTTGGTGTCGTCGATGCGGAAACCGAATACCAGGTCCAGACCGGCAGCAGCGGCTGGGTTGAACTTGGCTTTCATTGCTTGTACGGCATCAGCTACGGAGGTCATGGTTTGATCCTTTCTTGGGTAATTAAGAGCAGAGTAATTACAGCTGGTGATTACAGCCAGGGTCACAAAAGTCCGGACTCAGCGAAACGTAATGAGTTCCGGGGCCTTCAGCAGTTGCAAGTGCGCATGACTGTTGAAGGAAGCCAGAGCGACCTCGCGACCTCTAAACTTCAGGAGGTTGAGCGAGGTGTTGACGATTTGCCAGTTCAGCTCAAACGCCTGCCTTGCAGGCATTTGGGTAATCAGATGGAGCAGGGCAGTGATGGTGCCGCCGGAGGTGAACACGGCGATTTTCTGGGTGGGGTCGGCGTTTTCGAGGAGGCGGTGAAGACCGGCCTGCACGCGCTCGACGAAACCCAGCCAGCTTTCAAGGCCTGGTGTGTCATAGGTGCCGGCGAGCCAGCGTTCGATGATCAGGGCAAAGATGCGCTGGAATTCGCTACGGTTTTGCGCGGCGTTGCGCAGGATGTCCAGTGCATGCGGCTCATCCTGCAGCATGGCCGGCAGCAACGCGCGGATCACCGCGTCGGCATCGAATTCGTTGAAAGCGCTATCGATTTCCAGGGTCGGAACCGGCAGGCCTACGGCAGCGAACTGCTCCAGCGCGCTGTTGGCCGTGTGCTGTTGACGGCGCAGGTCGCCGGACAGGCAGCGGTCGAAGCTGATACCCAGTTCAGCGAGGTGCTGGCCGAGGACTTCTGCCTGACGGATACCGGTCGGCGACAGGACGTCATAGTCGTCTGCACCAAAGGAGGCCTGGCCATGTCGAATCAAATAGATACTGCCCACGTCCGCGTCATCCCGGTACGTTGAAGGTTTGGCGAGGTTATGAGGATGGCGGTGAGCTGTCAATGAAAAAACATACGCTTGTTTGAAATGCCCGTTACAGGCCTGTTGCCAGAGGTTTCCCGACTGGTCGTCGGCGCAGCGCATGGGTATGCTGGAGGCATCCCGCGCGTGTTTCAAGCCGCGCTTCGTATTGAAGGAGTCACTGTGGAGTTTTTGTCCGAGTACGCCAGTTTCCTGGCCAAGACCGTGACACTGGTGATCGCCATTCTGGTGGTCCTGGCCAGTTTCGCGGCGTTGCGCAGTAAAGGTCGGCGCAAGGCGGCCGGCCAGTTGCAAGTCAGCAAACTGAATGATTTCTACAAAGGCCTGCGCGAACGCCTGGAGCAAACCTTGCTCGACAAGGATCAGCTCAAGGCCCTGCGCAAGTCCCAGGCTAAATCCGAGAAAAAGCAAAAGAAGGCGTCCGAGGCCAAACCCCGGGTGTTCGTGCTGGATTTCGATGGTGACATCAAGGCATCGGCCACTGAAAGCCTGCGTCACGAGATCACCGCGTTGCTGACACTGGCCACGCCTAAAGATGAAGTCGTGCTGCGCCTCGAAAGCGGTGGCGGCATGGTTCACAGCTACGGCCTGGCGTCCTCGCAGCTGGCGCGCATTCGCGATGCCGGCGTTCCGTTGACCGTTTGTATCGACAAGGTTGCGGCCAGTGGCGGCTACATGATGGCCTGCATCGGTGAGAAGATCATCAGTGCGCCATTCGCGATCCTCGGTTCGATCGGGGTGGTGGCCCAGTTGCCGAACGTCAACCGCCTGCTGAAAAAGCACGACATCGATTTTGAAGTCCTGACTGCCGGCGAATACAAACGCACCCTGACCGTGTTTGGCGAAAACACCGAGAAAGGCCGCGAGAAGTTTCAGGAAGACCTCGACATCACCCATCAATTGTTCAAGAACTTCGTCTCGCGATATCGCCCGCAACTGGCCATCGACGAGGTTGCCACTGGCGAAATCTGGCTAGGCGTCGCAGCGCTGGACAAACAGCTGGTTGACGAACTCAAGACCAGTGACGAATACCTCGCTGAACGGGCGAAGAAGTCCGAGCTGTACCACTTGCATTACGCCGAACGCAAAAGCCTGCAAGAGCGCATCGGCATGGCGGCCAGTAGTTCGGTTGATCGGGTATTGTTGAGCTGGTGGAGCCGGTTGACCCAGCAACGCTTCTGGTAATTGTCACAACACGTTCCAGCAAACCGACGAAACCGTGGAGATCCCACGGTTTCATTTTTTTTGCCTTCAAAAAAGTGCGCCATTTCTTCGCCAGGTAACGACATTTCCTAACACGTTTGTGGATCGCTCCCGCTTCTTGATGGACTCAGGCGGGGTAGGGTGATGTTTCGAAATCACCGCAATGGAATGCACCATGAATGAACCTTTGGAACACGTCGCCGGGGCCCATCCCGTGGCGTCTCTGCGGATGCGCAAAAAACTGCAGGCCGCCGTGGATCTCGCCTTGCCACAATCGCCGGGCCAGTTTGGCGAGCATTTGATCAAGGAAAAATGGGGGCAGGGCATTGACCCACAGACCACCATTCTGGTCACGCTGGACTACAACTTCAAACGCCATCCTGCACAGGACGGTGTCGAGCAGGGGCAAGTGGCGAGTGCTCGTTCGTTGCTTCAAACGCTGCTGTCCAACTACCAGACAGTTGGCGACGGGCGCTTTGCTGAAACCGCGTTCGGACTGTACACGCCGCCGGATATCGGGCCAACGGTGCGGATAATCGATAACGTCGACGAATTCGCCGATCACGGCAGCGGCAACCACCACACCTATGAAGGCATTTATCGGCAAACCTCGCCGCAAACGTATGGACCGCTGACGCAGATCGCCCTGAGACCCGCCGATTTCAAGAAATGGGTCTGGGAACTGGATCTGAAGGGCTTGTACCAGGCGTATCTCGATCAGGCGTGGCCGTCCGATGACGTGCTTCTTGCACCCAAGCCTTACGCCTTGAGAACGTCGGTCAAAGCAGCGTTTGTCATGGCGGCCTGTTTGCAGTTGCAGGAGCAGCGCCTGACTCAGAAGGGCCTGGAACTTGCGATGCAGGCCGCTGGCCTGCCAGCCGATCAATCCTGGGAAACCTTGACCATCGAGCAACTGCAAACACCCGCTCGCATGCCTTCAACGGTCAGGTGCGGCTTGCTGAAACTGTACCGCTACACCGCGACGGATATCTGGGCCTGGCGTGAGACCTCCAGTCCTCGCGTGCTGCTGTACATCCCGGGTAATTCTTCGCCGCTGCACGAATTCGCCGACGCTAAACAATTGCGGCAATGGGTGGTCGCGCAGGGCCGGTCCACAGCGACAAAAGAGGCGTTGGCCGCGCATTTTGCCGAAGACGATCGCGAGGACGGTACGTTTCACGCCGGCGTCCTGACGGCGTTGGACGGCATGGCGCTTTATCCTGCCAGGCACAAGCTGACTGTCAGCGCCGGTTTCTTCAACGATGACGGCTACTGGGACCCTGACGAGTACATTGGCTTCGAAGATCCGGTGCTCGCCACCGATCCGTTTGCCCGGCTGGTGTTGACGATGAAGCAAGCTGCAATGGCAGGCATCAAGACCATTCGCGACGATGCGCAGGTCAATCGGGATCAGTTGAGTGCCGTCGTTGAACCAGTGGTGCAATGGATCAACCGGTTTGGCCCGCTCGCCGTGTTCGTCCCAGGAGGCGAGGGACTGCTGGCGCTGGCCGGGCTGATTGACGCCGGTTATGGCCTGAATCAGGCGGTCAACGGCAAAGCGCCCGATCAACGCTCCGAAGGGCTGACGCGCACGGTGTTTGGCTTGCTTAACGCGTTGCCGATGATCGGTGGCGCGTCGGTGCTCAAGGGCGAAGCTGCCCAAGCCGAGCACCTTGCGGAACGAGCTCCAGAGCCCGACGTTAATCCGCAAGCGATGGAGGTGCGAACGGCACCGACCTTTGCGCCGATGCCCGGCCCAGCGCTCAACCGGATTGGGCTCTTGCGCGGAGTCGGTCCCTCCGTGGCTTCCTTCAGCGATGAAGTGCTGGCGCAGATCGGCACCGTCAGCGCAGTGGACGACGACATGCTGCGGTTGATGCAGGCGGGCCGAGCGCCGACGCCGTTGCTGGCGGACACGATCAGTCGCTTCAAGATCGATCAGGACCTCGGTTCGGCAGTGGACCTTGCGCTCTTCAACCAGCGTTACCAGGCGCTTCAGCACTCGGAGCATGAATGGGTGCAACTTTTTCAACGCCAGTACCCTGACTTGCCCAAAAGCGCTATCGAGCAAATGCTCGAGCGCTATGGCGTTGACCTCCAGGCGTTGCCCGACGCTACCGAGGCCAGCCAGGTGTTTGCGCGCCTGGACAGCAAGGCGCGCCAATACCAGCAACATGTAAGGCTCAATCGAGCCTATGAAGGCCTTTACCTGCGCTCGGTGGCGAACCCCGAATCGGAAGCGCTGGCCTTGCACTCGCTCTCCCTGCAGTCAGGCTGGCCCAGGCATATTCGCATCGACGTGCTGGATCAGACCGTTGTCGGTCGGGTCCTGGACCGCAGCGGTCCACTCGATACGAGCGATGTCCGGCGCCTGATCAAGGAGGAGCAAGGCTACCGGCATCAGGACCGACAAACGGATTTCCATACAGCGCTTGTGGGCCTGCTGTCAGACGACGAGCGTTTGGCGATGCACCTCGATTCGGTTGATCCGCCAGGTCAGTTTCGGCTGAACATCGGCCGTCAGGCGTTACCTCGCCCCGAGTTCATGCACGGGCTTCAGCGAATGGATGCCGGATTGCCTTTCGAGGCCTCGGGACTCAGAGGCGGCGGCTTTCCGGGGACGCCGCAGGCCGAGGTACTGACGCATCAGATGATGAGGTTGCAGCTCAAAGACATCTATCCGGACTTCACCAATGCCCAGGCTGATGCATTACTGCGGCGCGAAGGCGCAGTGGCACAGGCGCACATCGATGGGCTCAAGCAACAATTGCAGCAACTCAACACTGACCTCTTCGGCTGGATTGATCAGGTGACAGACGACATCCGTGACATGGGGGTTCCCCAGTTGACCGCTGGCGATCCCGAGGCGGCAGGGCTGAGCGCTGCGCAGATCCAGGCCCATAACGTGCAACTGATGCTGACAGAAATGCACTATGAACGAGTCACCCGGCAGGAGCTGGCCGAGGAGCTGGTTGCTATCTGGCAAAAGCGTGAGCCCAGGCAGGACCTTCTCCTGGCCGGCGAAAACGTACGCGGCGTCAGGCTTGATCTCGACTTCGAGGATTACCACCGGCTCCCCGCGTTGAATGTGCGGCTCGACACGGTTCTGGAATTATCGATGCGCGGATTCCATGTGACCGAAGAGGACAGCCTGAACGGCTTTCTTGAGAGCTTTCCCAACCTTGAAACCCTGGACCTGGAAAGTGTCGATCTGAGTCACATCAACGAAGGTGACGAGGCTGGGCGCGCACTGCCTCATGCGATCAGCCAGATGCGCCAACTGAC
Organism: Pseudomonas sp. fls2-241-R2A-110; assembly: GCF_030209165.1. Taxonomy (NCBI): domain Bacteria; kingdom Pseudomonadati; phylum Pseudomonadota; class Gammaproteobacteria; order Pseudomonadales; family Pseudomonadaceae; genus Pseudomonas; species Pseudomonas sp. fls2-241-R2A-110. Next base: position 7,904 of record NZ_JARVSN010000024.1, read on the forward strand.
GACGCTGAACCTGCGGTCGACCAACCTGACGTTCAGTCAACGCGGTGCTTCGCAGCTCACGGAGCTGACGCGCCTGCACACGCTGGACCTGAGCAACAATCCGCTGGAAGTCCCACCGCTGCTGCTGGGAATGAACGACTTGCGGCAGCTCAATTTGAGTAGTACGCGGATCACCACATGCCCGGTCGGGATCATGGAACACCCATACCTGACGTCCCTGGATTTGCGTAACAATCGAATAACCCGCGTCCCACAGACGGTGCTCAACCAGGCCATCGCCAGGGACCGTGTCAGGCTGCAGGGCAATCCGTTGACGGATGAGGACACGCTGTTGCGCATCGTGGAGCATCGCCGCCGAACGGGCATCAACCTGTGGTTGAGCGAGGCTCACGTCGACGATGGCAATGGTATCGAGTGGTTGCGTGAAGGCGATGAGGCGCTGCGGGAGGCGCGACGATTGATCTGGCAGCGGCTGGCAGTCAGGCCATTTGGAGTTCGGTTCTTGAGGGTCATGGATGGCATGTCCCTGACGGCCGACTTTCAGGTCGACTACCTGACCTTGCAGGCGAGGGTGTGGCGGCTGCTTGGCGATGCCGACGCCTCAGAGGTTCTGTGGGCTCGGCTGGTGGAGGATGTGGAAGCGGCGCAGGTCGATGATGACAACCCTTTCACGCTGTTTACAGAGCTTGAGGCACAGGCTCTCTTTTATCGGAATTGGGAGGCGATGGGGCGACCGTTTCCGATCGGCTCACAGTAAGGGGGGAGCCTTGAACCCCGAAAGGGGTTCAAGGTTTGACGATCAGCGGCGACGGAACAGCGGCAGCGGTTCGTCAGTGGCGGCCTGATAGGTCACGGAGAAGTCCTTGAGGCCTTCAAGTGCTTCGTACGGGTCTTTGTCTGCGCGGATGGCGAATGCATCGAAGCCGCAGCGGTGCATGTAGAACAGCTGGTCACGCAGCACGTCGCCAATCGCCCGCAGTTCGCCTTTGAAACCATAACGGTCACGCAGCAGGCGGGCGTTGGAGTAGTTGCGGCCGTCGGTGAAGGCCGGGAAGTTCAGGGCGATGACCTGGAAATTCGCCACGTCCTCACCGATTTCTTCCGCTTCTTCGTCGGCATCCAGCCACACACCCAGGCCGCCATCGCGAGCCTTGAGCATACGGCCGTGTTCGCGCCACAAGCTCAACGGGACGATCAGGTCGTCGCAGTTGCTGATCTCGTCGATGTTGAAGTCCTTGGGCAACAAGTGCCAGGTTTCGTCGACGACCTCGTTGTTCTTAATTATTCGCTGCATAGACGCGCTCCTTGAAGAGGTCGATGCCAATACGCTGATAGGTGTCGATGAAACGCTCGTCTTCGGTACGTTGTTCGATGTACACGTCGATCAGTTTCTCGATCACGTCAGGCATGGCTTCCTGGGCGAAAGACGGGCCGAGGATCTTGCCCAGGCTGGCGTCGCGACTTGCGCTGCCGCCCAGGGAAACCTGGTAGAACTCTTCGCCTTTCTTGTCCACCCCGAGGATGCCGATGTGGCCCACGTGGTGGTGACCGCAAGCGTTCATGCAACCGGAGATGTTCAGGTCCAGCTCGCCGATGTCGAACAGGTAGTCCAGGTCTTCGAAACGACGCTGGATCGATTCGGCAATCGGGATCGATTTGGCGTTGGCCAGCGAGCAGAAATCACCGCCAGGGCAGCAGATAATGTCGGTCAGCAAGCCGATGTTCGGCGTCGCGAAACCTTGCTCGCGCAACTCGCCCCACATCGCGAACAGTTGGGACTGCTCGACGTCGGCCAGAATGATGTTCTGCTCGTGGGAGGTCCGCAGTTGACCGAAGCTGTAACGGTCGGCCAGGTCGGCTACCGCGTCGAGCTGCTTGTCGGTGATGTCGCCCGGTGCAACACCGGTCGGCTTCAGGGACAGGGTCACCGCCACGTAACCCGGCTTTTTGTGGGCCAGGGTGTTGCGGGTGCGCCAGCGCGCGAAGCCCGGGTGTTGCTTGTCGAGCTCGGCCAGCTCGGCGCTCTGGTTATCCAGCGCCTTATAGTCCGGGTCGACAAAGTGTTTGGCGACGCGATGCACTTCGGCCTCGGTCAACGTGGTCTGGCCACCGCGAAGGTGCTCCATTTCCGCATCGACTTTTTGCGCGAAGACTTCAGGCGTCAGGGCCTTGACCAGAATCTTGATCCGCGCCTTGTACTTGTTGTCGCGACGGCCATAGCGGTTGTAGACACGCAGGATGGCGTCGAGGTAGCTCAACAGGTCTTGCCACGGCAGGAATTCATTGATGAACGCGCCCACCACCGGCGTACGGCCCAGGCCGCCACCGACCAGCACCCGGAAGCCCAGCTCGCCAGCGGCGTTGTTCACCGGCTCAAGGCCGATGTCATGGACTTCGATGGCGGCACGGTCGGAGGTCGAACCGTTGATGGCGATCTTGAACTTGCGCGGCAGGTAGGCGAATTCCGGGTGGAACGTTGTCCACTGACGCACGATCTCGCACCATGGGCGCGGATCGATCAGCTCATCGGCAGCGACACCGGCGAACTGGTCGGTGGTGACGTTGCGCAGGCAGTTGCCGCTGGTCTGGATCGCGTGCATCTGCACGGTGGCCAGCTCGGCGAGAATGTCCGGAATGTCTTCCAGCGCCGGCCAGTTGAACTGCACGTTCTGCCGGGTACTGATGTGGGCGTAGCCCTTGTCGTAGTCGCGGGCAATCCTGGCCATCATTCGCGTCTGGCGCGAAGTCAGTTGGCCGTAAGGCACCGCCACTCGCAACATCGGCGCGAAGCGTTGGATATAAAGCCCGTTTTGCAGGCGCAGAGGGCGGAATTCTTCTTCGCTCAGCTCGCCTGCCAGATAGCGTCGGGTCTGATCACGGAACTGCTTGACGCGGTCCTCGATGATCCGCTGATCGTACTCGTCGTATACGTACATATAAGTCCTGTTCTCAGGCTTGGGCCGGTCGGATCCAGTTGCGTTTTTCGCTTGCTGAAGTATCCGATAGTGCCTCGGCAATTCTGCGCGCACGGCCGCGCACTCCCTACGGAGCCGGGGCAAGATACCAGTTTGGAGTTATGCGCAAAAGTGATGTTTGAGTATATGTAAAGAACCAAAACGACTAACGAGAACTGTTATTGATAAACCCGTATTTGTCGTGCGGGCAATCGTCGTCTTTACTGTGATCGAGTCTTTATGCAATCACCGATAAAACCGACAAGAGGCGATGCAATGAGCAACCCGACGAAAGCGACAAAACCCGATAGCACGGTGGATGCTTGGGCGATTCTGTTTTTGATCATTCTGGTCGTGGGCACCGCGGTATTCTGGGTCAGTCATCAATAATCGACCCCGCCTGGGCCCTGTTCCGACGATTGTCGGACAATTAGCGCAATAAACGCCGTTTTCCGGGATTTCGCTGGCTATAATGCGCGGCGCAATTTCCGGGGGCTCGGGCGATCAATGTTGAAGTTTTTCTACACCTTCCTGCTGATGATGGGGGCGGTTTACGGCCCTGTCGCCCGTGGGGAATCAGTGTTGTTCCTCAACCCCGGAACGACTGACGAAGCTTTCTGGATCAGCTATTCGCAATTCATGCAGGCGGCCGCCAAAGACCTGGGCATTGACCTGCGGATTCTCTATGCCCAGCGCATGCCGGAGCTCACGGTGGCGCAAGCTCGACTGGCGCTGCAAGGCCCGGATCGCCCGGACTATCTGGTTTTCGTCAACGAACAGTACGTCGCCCCGCAAATCCTGCGTCTGGCCGAAGGCAGTGGCGTGAAGCTGTTTATGGTCAACGCGTCGTTGACGGCCAATCAAATGAGCCTGCTGGGCGAGCGCGCTGATCGACTGGGCAGCCTGGTGCCGAACGACGAGGAGGGCGGTTACCTGATGCTCAAGGAGCTGATTCGCCAGCATCCGCCCGTGGCACCGGGGCAGGTCATCGAGTTGCTGGCGTTCTCCGGCCTGAAAATCACCCCGTCATCGCAACTGCGCGAGCAAGGCATGATGCGCGCCTTGGCCGAGCATCCTGAAGTGCGTTTGCGTCAACTGGTGTACGGCGGCTGGACCCGGGAACGGGCCTATGAGCAGGCGAAGTTGCTGTTGCGACGGTATCCGAAAGTGTCGCTGGTGTGGGCAGCCAACGATGAAATGGCTTTCGGCGCCATGCAGGCGTATTCGGAAACGGGCGGCGTGCCCGGCAAGGACGCATTGTTCAGCGCGATCAACACCTCGCCGGCCGCATTGCAGGCGAAGGTCGACGGGCGCTTGAGTGTGTTGTTGGGCGGGCACTTCACCTTGGGCGGCTGGGCGCTGGTGGAGTTGCACGATATAGATCAGGGCGTGGATCTCAGTCACTACGGTGGCCGGGACCGGCGAATCCCGTTGCTGCAGATTATCGACAAGGCCCAAGCCCGGCGAATGCTGGCCATGGGAGCAGCACCAGCCTACGGCGTAGATTTCCGCCGATTGTCCGCCAAAGGCCGACCGTCGTCTTATCGATACCCGTTCAGCCTGCAAACCCTGATGCGCTAAACACCGGCCAGGTGCAACACCAGCTGCACGATGCCGTACAGCGTCAGCGCAAACACCGCCGTGAACAATATCCCCAAAATCACGAAATGACTGGGCTTGCCATGGGTAAAGTCCCGGGCCCTATTCTTTCCGCTCTGCACCCCGAACGCCGCGGCCAAGACGCTGTGCAGCATCTGCCAGAACGTTGGTGGCTTGTTGTCGACCGGGTCGTCCATAAATCCCTCGTCATGCCTGTGTGAGCTATAAGCATAGCCAAACAACCTGCCCATTTCCCCCCTATAAATATGTACCGCCATACCGCCGGATGGCTGTGATGTCCTGATGCACTCTCAATCGAGCATCAGGAGCAACATCATGCCGGACCCTTCCACGCCCACAGAACCCGGGATTCACGTCCCATTTATCAAGAGCCGCCTTCCCGACTGGACGCGTCACTTGACCACCTCCCATCTCCAGGCCATGACGCAGGCGCGCAATCCCGCCCAGCGATTCATCGGCACTTACCCTGAGCTGTATGCCAAGGCGTCACAGGCATTGCGCCAGGCCTTGCTCGACAGTCAGGCACAGAGCAACGCTTCCAACCAGGCGCTGGCCACGACTCTCAAGGATTTCAAAGGCATCACCGAATTCGCCAAGCCATTGCTGACTGATGCGTTGCAGAAAAAATTCGGTCAGGCGCCAGATGTCGTCAACACGGCGCTGTTTCATATGCGTTCGCCCAACCTGGCCGAAGAGCAGTCATTGTTGCAAGCGGCGCTGCGAAACTTCGAAGAAAATGAGCCTTTCGACGGCATTGCCCTACAGGAGACCAGCGCGCTGGCGCCGGTGGGGGCACTGGAGCAGCATCTTTACGACGAACGCACCCAGTATCCGTTTGCGAAGGTGCGCTACAGCCTCCGTGAGAAGTTGTCGATCAAGCCCGCGGCGTTCGCCAGCCTGTGCCGGGAACTGGACGTTGGCAAGCAGTATCAGGACCATCTGAGTGCGGTATTCGATGCGCCCGACAAGGCTGCGACGGTACGCCAGCAGACGATTGCGGCGGACAAGCAACGGATGCGCGTGCAGGCGCATATCGCTCTGATGAGGTCGGACATTGACACCGCAGACCATGCCACGGTGTTGGCAATCCTCGACGGTGCCTCGCCGGAACGACTCGACGGCGAGTCAGTCCTCCACAGTCGGGTGGAGGTGTTTGGCTCGAAATTGAATGAGGTGATGATTATTGGCGCTGCATCGCGCAAAGTCAGAGCGACCCTGCAAAATCCCTGGCTCTTTCTTCTGCCGTTCACACCCGAACTGGCCAAGCTGGTGCCTGATTCACGAGTCATCGTCTACATTCCAGGCGATCCCATCAGCCCCCTCAAGGCGTATGCCTCCTGCCGCGAGTTTGCCCGTGACCTGGCGATCAAGCTGCGTTCCGTCAGTTACCAGCGGTTCTTTGCCGGCTTTGTCGCGCAAGATGAGGCAGGTCGTTTTTTCCACCGGCTCAAGCGCCAGCTCAAGAGCCATAAATGGGACCCGGCTCCGGTTTATCCCGGCCCACCCTATGCGCCGGGCGCATTCCTCAATGGCATGTATGTCGAGGTGTGGAACGAGAATGTCGACCTGGGCATGGATGAAACCTTCATTGATGGCGAAGTGTTTGCAGCCCGTTATGAGTTTCATCTGGCCAGGATGAAGTCCAATGCCAGGTTGTTGGCCATACCCACCGCCGAGGTTGACCACGAAGCCTGGATGACGCGACTCCAGCACTATGCCGAAGGGGGGTTGAGCGTCTTGAACGTGGCAGCCTTTTTCGTGCCGGGACTGGGTGAGGTCATGCTCGCCGTCACCGCCGTGCAACTGACCTACGAGGTTTACCAAGGGGTGGAGGCGTGGAAAGAGGGTGACGCCGAGGAGGCCTGGCGCCATCTCACGTCAGTGGCCCAAAACGTAGCCTTCATGGCCGTGTTGGGCGCGGTAGCCAGCAAGGCGCCGCCGATCATCAACTCGCGGTTTGTCAGCAGGATGACCAGGATCACCACGCCTTTTGGTGAGCAGCGTTTGTGGAGTCCCGACCTTGCCCCCTACAAGAGCAGTGTGTCTGTGGCGGGGCTCGAACCGAATGCATTGGGGCAGTACAAGGTCGGGGACAAGACCTGTATTCGATACGAGGGGAATGTCTACGAAAAGAGCTTCGACCCGGCGCTGAAAAAATGGCGGATCCAGCACCCCAGCGATCCCCAGGCCTATCAACCGATCTTGCGGCATAACCAGCTCGGCGCCTGGCAGCACACCCGTGAACGGCCGCTGGAGTGGGATCGCCCAACGTTGTTGCGCAGAATCGGGCCGCAGATGGACGTTTTTTCTGATGCGCAGCTACAGCAAATTGCCGAGGCCAGCGGGGTCAGCGATGATGCGTTGCGCCAGATGCACATCGATCTCCAGCCACCGCCGCCGCAATTGGCCGAGACCATCAGATCGTTCAAGGCTGATCAACAAGTGCAGCAGTTGATTGATCAGATCCGCAACGGCGGTGACCTGGGTGGTGCTGGCGAGGCTGTCGTACCGCTTACTGTTGGGCTGCCGGGCTGGCCCGTCGAGGAGGTCCTGGAAGTCTTCGAGGGACCGGAACCCTGGGGGGCGTCGCAGCGCTTCGGTTCAGTGTCGGCAAGCAACAATGTAAAGCCCACGATCAAGATCACTCGATCCGAAGTGCAGGCCGGAAAATTGCCGGAACGTATATTAGGGGCGCTTGACGAGCCACAAATCACCCGGTTACTCGGCGCACGCAGCGCGCAACAAGACGCGAACCGCGTGCAGATGTTCAGGGACAGCCTGGCCAACCGCGCCCTGGATAGCAAAAAGTCCCTGGTCGACCGACTGCTCGCTGGCCAGCAGACGACGAATGCCGATATTCAACGACTGCAACGCAGTTTCCCTACATTGTCGCCGGAGGGGGCGCGACAGGTGCTGGGCAATGCCAGTGCCGCCGAGCTGGCCCAATTGCGCAGCAGCACAAAAATACCCTTGCGCCAGGCGCAAGAAATTCGTGTCCATTTACAGCAGGGCGCTCTAAACCGGGCGCTCTGCGGTTTGCACCTGGAGAGCGTGGCGTCTGTTGCCAGCGATCGCCTGGCGTTGCACAGCCTGGAGCAATTGCCCGGTTGGTCGATGGATATGCGCGTGGAGCTGCGTTCCGGCTCGATCAAGGGCCCATTACTGGACAGCGTTGGCGACGACAGTGCGACGATTCGTAATTACCTGGTCAAGGGCGACGGATATTTTCGGGCCTATGACGCCCAGGGCAGGCCTCTTAACAACATCCCCGTGCCTGGCCGCAATCTGTATGAATCGCTGCTGGAGTTCTTGCCCCAAGCGACACGGGCAACCCTGGAGGGCAATCAAGGCCAGGCCTTGCAAAAAAAACTGGCGAACCATGCCAGCACTCATCGCAACGACATGGCGCTGATCTTGAAGCAGCGCCCGTTAAATGCCCCCGGGCCATCGCTGCGTCTGCCCAATGGCCGCCTGGGTTACCTGGCCAGTGGTCGTGGTGTCGGCTTCCACGATGGCGCATTGGTCTCCAGGGTACGGGACCTTTACCCGAACATCTCCGATGCGCAAGCCAGTCAATTCGTCAGAAACCGCCTTAGCGCGGGAGACACCGATCAGCAAGTGTTCAATCTGTTGAACAACCGTCAACGGGAATTCGACGCATTGGAAACCGCATTGAACAACTGGGTCGACGCCGTTGTGCCGGCCCCTGCTGGTGGGCAGTCTCGCCGAGTGATCGCCGATCGGTTGATCCAGTGCTGGCGTTATGGTTTTCACCGAGGACTGGAGCCGGCTTTTGATCTGAATTTAAGTGGTACTGACACGTTGCCCGAGTGGGATGCCGACTTCACCCATGTGCGTAATGTGCAACTGGACAGTGGCCAGCTTATAGGGAGCTCGGGCAATGAACTGCTTCAGCGGTTTCCAAAGATCAAAAAGCTGGATCTCTCCGTGGAAGTGCGGGACATGGCAGCCCTGGCCGAAAAACTGCCTGAATTGACCGAGATTACCGAGCTGACGCTTGATGGCGCATTGGAGACCTATGCACCTCAGTTGGTGCAGGCGCTCCAGGGCATGACTCAACTGGAGCAGCTGTCGCTCAGGGGCGATATGGGCGTAATGGACTTCGGCACGCTCACGAATCTGCGATCCTTGAGGTTGGCGGGGAATCTGACCGAGTGGCCGACCGGGGTGTCGGGCTTGAACAGGCTTGAAACCCTCGATTTACAGCGAATGCCGATCAAATTGCTGCCTGACGAACTGTTCAGCGGGCGGGAGTCGATATGGCGTTGCTTGCAGCTGGATTGGGCGGCCCTGGAACCACAAGCTTTCATGAAGGCCTATGATTATGTGCATGACAATCCGGCGCATTTGGTCAACGAACCGCAAATGATTGCCCAGTACTGTGGAGGGCGTTTGTGGAAGCTGGCACCGAATGATTACACCTTTGCATCAGATGCGATGGCGCGTTTCAGTCGTGACGGGCTATCAGGGCGGGCATTACTGGAACAGGTTGATGCACTGCACGAGCAGCATCTGGCATTCAATCAGTCATTGGACGCCTGGAAGGGCAGGGTTGTACGGGTCGGTGGCAGGCAGATGGATATCTCGCACCGTGAGCTGATCGCTGAAAGAATCCGCAACTGCGCTCGCAAGGGAATGCGTTCCCGGTATTTATCTGCGGAGCCTATGGCGGGCCCGTCGTGGTCGCAAGATGATGCGGTGAACCAATTGTTGGACCTGACGGGGTTTGGGCCGCTGGGTGATTTACCCGTACTTGGCGATACGGTCTTTCCTCATGTGCGCAGCCTGGTCCTCACTGGCAGCGGGCTTTCGACCGTGCAGGTCAATGAGTTTCTGAAAGGATTTCCCCAACTGCGGTCCCTCAACCTCAGCTCCAACCAACTGACCGGACTGCCGCAGGCCATTGATTCGCTCGGGGAACTCAGCGAATTGAACCTCTCATTCAATCAGATGAGAATCACGGCGTCAGCGCAAGCACGGTTGAACCGTTTGACCCACCTGAAAACACTGAACCTGGCGTACAACCGCGTCGACGCTCTTGAGGTCGGTTCGATGAGCAGCCTGCAGAGCCTGGATTTGAGTCATACCCATATCAGCAGTTGGCCCGAAGGCGTGTTGTCGTTGCCCAACCTGCGCCGTCTGGCCTTGAATCACAGCACCATTACAGACATCCCGGCAGCGGCCCTGACCGGGCATGATCAACTGTTGGCGGGGACCTCGCTGCAAGGTTGCCGGCTGAGCCCGCAAGCGGTGACGGCGGTGCGGGCATACGCGCAACGCACGGCCTCCCGCAACCCGATGGATATTGCATCAGCGCACCTGTCCGCCGGACGAACCGGCGGCGATCCGGAGTTCTTTCCGGATGAAGTATCGGAACACCCGGACCTTTTATTGCCTTTGCACCTGGAACCTGGCGAAGGTGATTTGCCCCAGACCTCCGCCGCCAGGCTGCAGCGTGTTGATCCTCAGCTGGGTGATGCGCAAGCCGTTGAACGGATCGACGCATGGCTTGCCCAGGGCATGACGGCTCTGGAAATTGAAGCCCGGCTGATCCAGTGGCAGCAACAGCAGACGCAATTGATCAAGCACTTGAATGACTGGATCGATGTCCCTGCCGTTCGCAGTCGCCAGGGTTGGGTGGGCGCGGTAGACCGCCGCCGGGCGGCTGACCAGCTTCTGGAGTGCTGGCGAGCGACCTTGCGAGATGTTCCTGCGGCCGAGGGGGCGCCGGCTGACGCTGTGCTTGATTTTACCGGCCTGATCATCGGCGATTTGCCTGCCTTGCCGGTCAAGTTCGAGCAAGTCGGTGCGTTGGACCTTAGCGGTGTCGGGCTCACGGAAAGTTCGGACGCGTTCCTGCGTTCGTTTCCCCGGTTGCGTAGCCTGACACTCAATCGCAACGGTCTGGGCACCTTGCCCGAGGCAGTGGGGCAATGTGAACACCTCACCCGGTTGAGCGCCACGTATAACGATCTGCGTGCCAGTGATGAGGTGTCGCGCCAGTTGCGCTCGCTGAGGCATTTGCAATGGCTGGACTTGAGCGAGAACCGCATGGCCAGCCTTGATGTCACCGATCTTGACCAGTTGCAGGGGCTGAATCTGAGCAACAACAATCTTTGGGAATGGCCGGAGGGCGTGTTGCAGGCGCCGACGCTGACATCCCTCAACCTGAGTGGCAACCAGATAGAGATAATTCCTCCCAATGCCTTTTTGCCTGGGCACGCAACCTTGATGGCCGGGACCAACTTGACCGACAACGTCAATCTGGCACTGGAGGACATGTTACGACTGCAGGAATACCTGGAGGAAACTGGCCGTGGCTTGGGGTTCACCGCGCAAGAGATTGAACGACTGCTCGAGGGCTACGGGCCTGAATCGGTCGACGGTTCCGAGAGCTCTGACTTGGAGGATCATCCCGACCATGAGACGCCGGAGGTAGAAAAAGCGCGGTGGTTTTCCGGCGTGGCGGCAGACTCGGAAAAACACCAGATGTGGAATGCCTTGATGGAGCAGGACACCACCCAGGACTTTTCATACATTCTCTCGCAACTTCAGCACACCCGGGACTTTGTCGCCGATCGCCTGGATCTCACGCAGCGCGTCTGGCGTGTCCTTGAAGCCGCTTATGGCGAACAAGCGCTGAGCGAACGGTTGATGGTTCTGTCGAAGGCATTAAGGAATCGCGCGACCTGTGGTGACGGTCGGATACTGTTGTTCAACGAGCTGGAAATCGAGGTCTATGAGTTCAATGCCTTGAAGGCCATTGCCCCGGAACACAAAGGTCGCGAGTTGCTGAAACTGTCTAGAAACCTGTTCCGCCTGGCGCAGGTCGAAGAGGTAGCCAAAACGCGTATCCAGCTCAGGCCCGCTATCGATCCTGCCGAGATTCGCCTGGCCTATCGAATCGGTCTGGCTCAGCGTCTTGAATTGCCCAGTCAGCCCAAAGGCATGGTGTATGAGAACCTGGCGCAGGTGGCGCCAGCGGATCTGGACGAAGCGTACGCATTGATCATCGCCAAGGAAAAGACGCCCGTGTTCATCGAACAGCTGACCGCGCGTAAATACTGGCGAGACTATCTGGAGGAGAAATACCCTGGGGAATTTACCAGGGTGCAGCAGGGTTTTCAGGACAAGGTCAGTAAGCTGGAGGACAAGTACCCGGAGCTCAATACGGCCTACCTACAGGAGATGGACGCCCTGGATACCGTGAATAAAGCCAGCCGCCTGCAATTGCTGGCCACACTCAGCGAGCGAGAGATAGCCGTGTTGGGCGCACAGGCCTGATCGTCAGCCGGCAAGGCTCTGGAGTCAGCACATCTGCCTCCAGAGCCCAGGGCCTCGGGTCAATCAGTTGTCGTAGCCGAGGTTCGGCGCCAGCCAGCGCTCGGTCACGCTCAATTCCTGGCCTTTGCGCGACGTGTAGCTCTGCACTTGATCCTTGTCGATCTTGCCCACGGCGAAGTACTGCGCCTGCGGGTGCGCGAAGTACCAGCCGCTGACCGCCGCTGCCGGGAACATCGCGTAGTGTTCGGTGAGGAACACGCCGCTGCGACCGGCCTTCATTTCGCTGGCTTGCGGATCGAGCAAGGTGAACAGGGTGCTTTTCTCGGTGTGATCAGGGCAGGCCGGGTAGCCCGGTGCCGGACGGATGCCGGTGTATTGCTCTTTGATCAGCGCCTCGTTGTCCAGCGTCTCGTCCTTGGCGTAACCCCAGTACTCTTTACGCACTTGCTGGTGCAGCCACTCGGCGCAGGCTTCGGCCAAACGGTCGGCCAGGGCCTTGACCATGATCGAGTTGTAATCGTCGCCAGCGTCCTGATACGCCTTGGCCACTTCTTCGGCGCCGATCCCGGCTGTGGTGATGAAGCCGCCCACGTAGTCGGTGATTTCGCTGTCCTTGGGCGCGACAAAGTCCGCCAGGGAGAAGTTCGGCTTGCCGTCGGTCTTGATGATCTGCTGGCGCAAGTGATGCAGTTTGGCAATCGGCTTGCCATCGTCGCCGTAGACTTCAATGTCGTCGTCGCGCACCTGGTTGGCCGGCCAGAAGCCGAACACCGCGCGGGCGCTGATGAGTTTTTCGTCGATCAGTTTGGCGAGCATTTCCTGGGCATCGGCGTACAACGCAGTGGCGGCTTCACCGACCACTTCGTCCTGAAGGATGCGCGGGAACTTGCCGGCCAGGTCCCAGGAGATAAAGAACGGCGTCCAGTCGATGTATTCGGCCAGAACCTTGAGGTCAATGTTGTCCAGCACCTTCGAACCGGTGAAGGTCGGTTTGACCGGCGCGTAGGTGCTCCAGTCGAACTGCGGCTTCTTGGCGATGGCGGCCGGGTAGCTCAGGCGTTCGGTGCGGGCGCTACGGTTGGCGGTGCGCTCGCGAACGTCGATGTACTCAAGGCGGGTCTTCTCGACGAACGCCGGCTTCAATTCCTTGGACAGCAATTGCGTCGCCACGCCCACGGCGCGGGAGGCGTCCGTCACGTAGATCACCGCATCGTTGCTGTACTTGGGTTCGATCTTCACTGCCGTGTGAGCCTTGGAGGTGGTCGCGCCACCGATCATCAGCGGCAGGTGGAAGTCCTGGCGCTGCATCTCGCGGGCCACGTGGACCATTTCATCCAGCGAAGGCGTGATCAGACCGGACAGGCCGATGATGTCGCACTTCTGCTCCTTGGCCACTTGCAGGATTTTTTCTGCCGGGACCATCACGCCAAGGTCGACGATGTCGTAGCCGTTGCAACCCAGCACCACGCCGACGATGTTCTTGCCGATGTCGTGCACGTCGCCTTTGACCGTCGCCATCAGGATCTTGCCCTTGGCTTCCGGTTTGTCGCCTTTTTCCAGTTCGATGAACGGGATCAAGTGGGCCACGGCCTGTTTCATCACGCGGGCGGATTTCACCACCTGCGGCAGGAACATTTTGCCGGCGCCAAACAGGTCGCCAACGATGTTCATGCCGGACATCAGCGGGCCTTCGATCACTTCGATCGGGCGCGCGAAGGACTGGCGGGATTCTTCGGTGTCTTCAACGATGTGCGTGGTGATGCCCTTGACCAGCGCATGCTCCAGACGCTTGTTGACGTCCCAGTTGCGCCACTCTTCGGTCTCGGCTTCCTTGACGCTGCCGTCGCCCTTGTACTTGTCGGCAATGGCGAGGAGGGCGTCGGTGCCGTGCGGAGTGCGGTTGAGCACCACGTCTTCGACCGCGTCGCGCAGTTCAGCCGGAATCTGATCGTAGATCTCCAGCTGACCGGCGTTGACGATGCCCATGGTCAGGCCGTTGCGGATCGCATACAGCAGGAACACCGAGTGAATCGCTTCGCGCACCGGGTTGTTGCCACGGAATGAGAACGACACGTTGGACACGCCGCCCGAGGTCAGCGCGTACGGCAGTTCGTCGCGGATGTAGGCGCAGGCATTGATGAAGTCCACGGCATAGTTGTTGTGTTCTTCAATGCCGGTCGCGACGGCGAAGATGTTCGGGTCGAAGATGATGTCTTCCGGCGGGAAGCCGACTTCGTTGACCAGAATGTCGTAGGAGCGTTTGCAGATTTCTTTCTTGCGCGCTTCGGTGTCGGCTTGGCCGGCTTCGTCGAAGGCCATCACCACCACGGCGGCGCCATAGCGTTTGCACAGTTTGGCGTGATGGATGAACTGCTCGACGCCTTCTTTCATGCTGATCGAGTTGACGATGCCCTTGCCCTGGATGCACTTGAGGCCGGCTTCGATCACTTCCCACTTGGAGGAGTCGATCATGATCGGTACACGGGAGATGTCCGGTTCACCGGCAATCAGATTGAGGAAGGTCACCATGGCCTTCTTCGAATCGAGCATCCCTTCGTCCATGTTGATGTCGATCACCTGGGCGCCGGCTTCGACCTGCTGCAGGGCGACTTCCAGGGCTTCGGTGTAGTTGTCTTCACGGATCAGGCGCGCAAACTTGGCTGAACCGGTGATGTTGGTGCGCTCGCCGACGTTGACGAACAACGAGCTGCGATCGATGGTGAACGGTTCCAGGCCGGACAGGCGGCAAGCCTTCGGGATCTCCGGGATTTGACGCGGCGCGTAACCGGCCACGGCTTTGGCAATGGCTTCGATGTGGCCCGGGGTGGTGCCGCAGCAGCCGCCAACGATGTTCAGGAAACCGCTTTGCGCGAACTCTTCGATGACCTTGGCGGTTTGCGACGGCAGTTCGTCGTACTCGCCGAATTCGTTCGGCAGGCCGGCGTTCGGGTGGGCCGATACGTGGGTGCCGGCCTTGTTCGACAGCTCTTCCAGGTACGGACGCAACTCGCTGGCGCCGAGGGCGCAGTTCAGGCCGACCGAAATCGGCTTGGCGTGGGCCACGGAGTTCCAGAAGGCTTCGGTGGTCTGGCCCGACAGCGTACGGCCGGAAGCATCGGTGATGGTGCCGGAAATCATGATCGGCAGTTCAACGCCCAGCTCTTCGAACACGCCTTGTACGGCGAAGATCGCGGCTTTGGCGTTCAAGGTGTCGAAAATGGTTTCAATCAGGATCAGGTCCGCGCCGCCTTCGATCAGGCCCTTGGTGGACTCGGTGTAGTTTTCCACCAGTTCATCGAAGGTCACGTTGCGGTAGCCGGGGTTGTTCACGTCCGGGGACAGCGAGCAGGTGCGACTGGTCGGCCCGAGCACGCCAGCGACGAAACGCGGCTTGTCCGGGGTTTCCAGGGTCTTGGCATCGGCCACCTTGCGTGCCAGACGCGCGCCTTCTACGTTTAACTCGTACGCCAGGCCCTGCATGCCGTAGTCGGCCAGGGAAATCTGGGTGGCGTTGAAGGTGTTGGTTTCCAGAATGTCGGCGCCGGCATCCAGGTAGGCTTTCTCGATGCCGCCAATCACGTCCGGGCGGGTCAGCACCAACAGGTCGTTGTTGCCCTTGACGTCGCTCGGCCAGTCGGCAAAGCGTTTGCCGCGGTAATCCTGCTCCTCGAGCTTATAGCTCTGGATCATCGTGCCCATGCCGCCATCGAGAATCAGGATGCGCTCTTTGAGGGCGTGCTTGAGAGCTTGAAGGCGAACACTGCGATCGGACATTTGGACTACTCGGAAAGACCATGACGAAGGGGCGCGATGATAGCAAACCTGTGCGGTTTTGGAGCATGCCCTGGTTTTGCATGAATATCGTTCATGTTGGTGCGGGTGCCGGGCCGGTAGAATCGCGGCGTTTTTTCACGATCAGGACCAGGGACATGCCGTATCGCGTCATCACCAGCATTCTTGTGCTGCTTTTTAGCTGGGACGCCACTGCGCAAGGTCCGGCGATTTCTACGGCTCTTTCCTATACCCGCGACATCCAGCCGATCTTCACCGAAAAGTGCGTGGCCTGCCATGCCTGCTATGACTCCGCCTGTCAGCTCAATCTGGGCAGCGGCGAAGGGGCGGCGCGTGGCGCGACCAAGGTCACTGTCTATGATGGCGAGCGCAGTCAGGCTGCCGCGCCGACCCGCCTGTTTTACGACGCATTTGGCAAACGCGCCTGGCAACAAAAGGGCTTTTATTCGGTGCTCGACGCCCAAGGCAGTCAGGCGGCGTTGATGGCGCGGATGCTTGAGCTGGGCCATAAAACCCCGCTGCTCCCCAACGCCCGGTTGCCGGACGAGATCGTCCTCGGCCTTAACCGGGAAAACACCTGCGCCATGCCGGCTGAATTCGACGGCTATGCCGGTACACATCCTAAAGAAGGCATGCCGCTGGCGGTGACCGGCCTGACCGATCAGCAGTACCAGACGCTGCAACGCTGGTTGGCCTCCGGTGCGCCAATCGATGAGCAGGGTCTGGTCCCGAGCGCGAAGGAGGCCTTGCAGGTGGTGCAGTGGGAAAACCTGCTCAATTCGCCGGGCGCCCGGCAAAGCCTGGTGGGGCGCTGGTTGTTCGAACATTGGTTTCTCGCGCACCTTTACTTCAAGGACGGTGAACCGGGGCACTTCTTCCAGTGGGTGCGTTCGCGCACGCCGACCGGCCAGCCCATCGACCTGATCAACACCCGTCGTCCCAACGACGACCCCGGCACCCAAGTGTATTACCGCTTGTGGCCGGTGCAGGGCGTGATCGTGCACAAGACCCACATCACCTATCCGCTGAGCGCG
The DNA here is from genome assembly GCF_030209165.1 of Pseudomonas sp. fls2-241-R2A-110. Classification (NCBI taxonomy): domain Bacteria; kingdom Pseudomonadati; phylum Pseudomonadota; class Gammaproteobacteria; order Pseudomonadales; family Pseudomonadaceae; genus Pseudomonas; species Pseudomonas sp. fls2-241-R2A-110. Next base: position 24,609 of record NZ_JARVSN010000024.1, read on the forward strand.
GCGAAGATGGCGCGGATCAAAAGCCTGTTTTACAACGGCAACTGGCAGGTCAACGCCTTGCCGGGTTATGGCCCGGAGCGTCGAGCCAATCCGTTTACCACTTTTGAGGCGATCCCGGCGCAGGCGCGCTATCAGTTCATGCTCGATAACGCCGAATACTTTGTGCGCACTTTCATCCGCGGCCCGGTCTGCCGCGGGCAGATCGCCACGGATGTGATTCGCGACAACTTCTGGGCGCTGTTCCAGGCGCCGGAGCACGATCTGTACATCACCGACCCGAACTACCGAGGCCAGGCCACGCCTTTGCTGGCGATGCCGGGTCAAAACGACGACGTCGGCAGCGTCCTGAGCCTGTGGCACGACTACCGCAACAAGCGCAACGAGTACGAGGCACTGCGCCGGGACAACTACGCCGATGCGCCGGCACCGAGCTGGTCGACGTTGTGGGCTGGCAATGACAATGCGCTGCTCAGCATCTTTCGGCACTTCGACAGTGCGTCGGTGAACAAAGGCCTGATCGGCGATGTACCCCAAACCATCTGGCTATTCGACTTTCCGCTGCTGGAACGCACCTACTATCAACTGGCGGTCAACTTCGATGTGTTCGGCAATGTGTCCCATCAGGCGCAAACGCGGCTGTATTTCGACCTCATCCGCAACGGTGCCGAGCAGAATTTCCTGCGCCTGATGCCGGCTGACTCGCGCAACGGGTATCTCGACGATTGGTACCAGACCAGCGGAAAATTCAAGATGTGGCTCGATTACGAAGCCATCGACAATGACAAGCCGACGGCACTCAAACTCGACAAGAAAGACCCAAAACGCGACTTTGCCATGCAACTGCTGGCCCGTTACGGCGAACTCAATGCCAAGCCGGATCCGATCAACCGGTGCGACGGCGCTTACTGTTCGCGGCCGAACATCGACCCGGCGCTGCAAAATGCCGAACAAGCCTTGAGCCGCCTGACTTCGCGCCCGGCGGCAGGTTTGAAGGTCATCGATCAGTTGCCGGAAGCGACGATGCTGCGAATTGAAACCGCGAGCGGCAAACGTGAGATGTACAGCCTGCTGCGCAACCGCGCCCACAGCAACGTGGCGTTCCTGCTCGGCGAATCGCTGCGTTATCAGCCTGGCCTCGACACCTTGACCATTTTCCCGGGCGTGCTCAGCAGCTATCCGAACTTCATGTTCAATATCCCGGCGGAGCAGGTGCCGGCGTTCGTGGACGCGATGGAAAATGCCAGGGATGCGAGCAGTTTCGAGAACATCGTCAAGCGTTGGGGCATTCGCCGCAGTCATCCGCAGTTCTGGTTTTACTTCCATGACCTGAGTCTCTACATCCACGAGACCGATCCGGTGGAAGAGGGCGTGCTCGACATGAATCGCTACGAGAATCTTTGATCGACCTTTGAGGATGGGCTGGTGTCGGATTTCATAGGCGCCACCCAACCCCTGTGGGATCTGCGGTGGATTGCGGATTGCGATCAGAGGGCCATCCATGTTGATTTCAGTACAAGCCCTGCGCGCCATCGCCGCCTGGGCGGTGGTCTGCCACCATTTCATGCAGATTTTCTTCGACTTCCAGGCCCGTGGCCCGGTCGGGCAGATGTTCATCGACAAGGGCGCGGCGGGTGTGGACGTTTTCTTTGTCATCAGTGGGCTGGTGATCTTTCTCTCGACCGAAGGCAAGTCGCTGCCGCCGACGCGATTTCTGTTGTATCGGCTGTTTCGGATCGTCCCGGCGTATTGGCTGTACACCGCGCTGATGGCGCTGGTGGTGGTGTTTGCCCGCCCGGTACTGCCGGATCAGAGCGTCGACTGGTCGCATTTCCTGCTCTCGTTGTTGTTCATTCCTACGCAGAATCCCGGCGGCTACGGGATTTATCCGACCCTTAACGTCGGTTGGACCCTCAACTACGAAATGCTCTTTTATCTGCTGTTCGGCTGGGCGTTGCTGTTCCGTCTGCAGTTACGGCTATTGATTGTCGCGGCACTGCTGTTTGCGGTGTGCCAGGCCTGGACCGGTTATGGCTGGGTCAGCGAGTTCTACCGTTCGGACATCGTTTATGAGTTCTTGCTGGGGATCGCCATCGGCATGATTTACCGTCGTGGCTGGATCAAGCCGGGTTTTTGGCTGCCACTGCTGGGAATTGGTGGCGCGCTGCTGGCCATTTATCACTGGGCGCCAGCGCCGCGTTTCCTCGCCTGGGGCGTGCCCAGTGCGGTTTTGGTGATGGCATGCATCTCGCTGGAGCGTTATGTCGAGAACAACCGGGTGTTCGAGTTGCTGGGCAAATGTTCCTATTCGGTGTACCTGATGCACGTGCTGGTGCTGTCTGCCGGTGGATTTGTCGCACAGCGTTATGGTGTAAACCCCTACGTGATGTTCGTGGTCTGCGCAGCGACTATCGGTCTAGCGTCTTGGGCAAGTTACGAATGGGTGGAAAAACGCAGCTATCGGTGGCTTAAAGAGTTGATTGACGGCGAACCGGCTGTGGAAGCGGTGCCGGCTCTTTCCCGACATAAATACTAGGACTTTGTACGGCGCGATGATTGGCGTAAACTGCGCCCAAGCCTGCGAGGAGTTTCCATGACCGCTATTACCATTACCGACGCCGCCCACGATTATCTGGCTGATCTGCTCTCCAAGCAGAACACCCCGGGCATTGGCATCCGCGTCTTTATCACCCAGCCTGGCACCCAGTACGCCGAAACCTGCATTGCCTATTGCAAGCCGGGCGAAGAAAAACCTGAAGACACGGCGCTGGGGCTCAAAAGCTTCACCGCCTACATCGATTCGTTCAGCGAAGCCTTCCTGGACGACGCGGTAGTCGACTACGCCACGGACCGCATGGGCGGCCAGCTGACCATCAAGGCGCCAAACGCCAAAGTCCCGATGGTCAACGCCGACAGCCCGGTCAACGAGCGCATCAATTACTACCTGCAAACCGAGATCAACCCGGGGCTCGCGAGCCACGGCGGTCAGGTCAGCCTGATCGATGTGGTCGATGACGGCATCGCCGTTCTGAAGTTCGGCGGCGGTTGCCAAGGCTGCGGCCAGGCCGACGTCACCCTTCGCGAAGGCATCGAGCGCACCTTGCTCGAGCGCATTCCCGAGCTCAAGGGTGTTCGCGACGTGACCGACCACACGCAGAAAGAAAACGCCTACTACTGAGTAAGGTGTTCACTGCAGACAAGAAAAACGGCGCCCCGTGAGCGCCGTTTTTTTATGGATGAAATTCAATTGATCGTTCCCACGCTCTGCGTGGGAATGCCTCAACTGACGCTCTGCGTCGGCAGTTGGGACGCGGAGCGTCCCGGGCTGCATTCCCACGCAGAGCGTGGGAACGATCATCTCAGGGGCGATACAAATGCGCATGCCCGGCGCGGTACAGCGATGACTCACTGAACTGATCACTGCCCAACACCCGACCCACCAGAATCAATGCCGTGCGGCGAAATCCCTTGGCGTGGACCTTCTCAGCAATGTCCGCCAGCGTTCCCACCACCCAATCCTGATCCGGCCAGGTCGCCCGGTGAATCACCGCGATCGGGCAGTCTGCGCCATAGTGCGGCAGCAGTTCGACGAGGATTTTCTCCAGATGATTGACCCCCAAGTGAATCGCCATCGTGGCCCCGTGCTGCGCCAGGCTACCCAGTTCCTCACCGGCCGGCATCGCCGTCTTGTCGGCGTAGCGGGTCAGGATCACGCTTTGCGAGATATCCGGTAACGTCAGCTCCGCCCCCAGCAGCGCCGCGCAGGCAGCCGTCGCCGTGACGCCTGGAATGATTTCAAAGGCAATGCCGAGTTCGCGCAGGTAACGGATCTGCTCGCCAATCGCGCCATACAGACTCGGATCACCCGAATGCACGCGCGCCACGTCCTGGCCGTTGGCATGGGCGGTCTTGATCAGTTCGATGATCTGTTCCAGGTGCAGTTCGGCGCTGTTGACCACCTGTTCGGCGCAATGGCCTTCGAGGACGGCGGCGGGCACCAGAGAGCCGGCGTAGATGATCACCGGGCAACTGCGAATCAGTCGTTGGCCTTTGACGGTGATCAGTTCCGGGTCGCCGGGACCTGCGCCAATGAAATAGACGGTCATCGTCGGTTCCTGTCAAAAAAAGGGCTGGGCAAGGCTTCAGATGAAGATTGCTCATGATCGAGGGCGGGGATTATCGGGGATTTTACGCAGCGTAAGCTAATGCCAGGGTTGCCTGGGCGTATTTTTGTCGCGAAATCAGCAACGTTGCCGGGGCCTGGGCCAGTTGTTCGGCCAACGCAAGGGCGGCACTTTCCGCTACGCCATAACAGCCGGTGCGTTCGAACGCGATGTCCGAATGATGGCTGAGTTGCGCTTTATAAGCGTCCAGTTGTTCACTGCTGAAATACATCAGTGGCAACGCGAGTTGTTCGGCGAGTTCGAGCAGGCCAGGTTCGTCGCGCTTCAAGTCGATGCTGGCCAGGGCCTTGATCTGGTGAAGTGCGATGTTGTGCGCCTGTAATGCCTGATCGAGCAACGCCCGCAGCGTGCCGACAGGGCAGCCGCGTTGGCAGCCCAGGCCGACCACTAACGTCGGCGCTGTGCTGGTATCAGTCATGCGTGGTATTGGCCATCGCTTTTACGGCGGAACAACCAGGCGCTGACGAGGCCCAAGGCCAGCCAGAACCCAAGATTGGTCAGCTGCGAAGCGATTTTGAACTGGGCTTCCAGGGCTTCCGGGGCGAGCATCGAATGCACTTCCGGTTGGGGCGCGCCGATCACGTGTGGAACCACCAGAATGGCCACGCCGAGGATCTTCATCAGCCAGTGGCGGCTGAACACGATCAATGCGATACCGACAGCGGTAGAGGCGGCCGTGCCGATCCACCAGATTTGCCGTTGCGCCAGATCGGCCGCAGCGGTGCCCGGCAGTTCAGGCGGCAGGCCGAGGGTCGGCGCCAGCACGAATGTGGCGTAACCGGCCAGGCCCCAGAGCAGGCCCTGAGCAGTTTTGGTCGGTGCACGCAAGGTGTAGAGACCCGCCAGCATCAGGGCGAAACCGACGGCCACCACCAGGTTGCCGCCCGTGGTCGACAGTACGCGCTGCCAGCCGTCTTGCGGCTCCCAGGCTTCGGCATCGTGGGTGTGAGCGGCGACACCGGCAGCATGTTCGTGGACTTCAACCACAGCCGGTTCGGATTTTTCGTAAGTTTCAGCCTGCAGAATCAGCGGAGCCACCCAGAAGCTTTGCAGCAAGGTCAGCAGCAAGGCGGCCAGCAGTCCGGTGAACCCCGCGGTTTGCGCAATACGCTTGATCATTTCGGCTGGCCTCAATGGCACGGGAACGCGGAGCTGTGTCGGGTATCGTGCGCGGCGTTGTGCACCGCTTCGATGTGCGAGAAACCGGCGAAATACACCAGGCTCGCACCCAGGATCGACGCACACACGGCGGCGGTCAGGCGTTGAGTCAGGGTCGTGGTGGTGCTGGCGGTGCTCTTGTCGGCGTTGCTGCCGGTGGTGCTGATGATCGACATGGCGCATCCCTCTGGTCTGTCAGTGGGTGAATAGAGCGCATGGAAGACCCCTGCGAACGGGCACGCAAAGGTTCAAACAGCGCCCGCCCACCGCGGGTTTGTTATTCAGTGATCGTAATGGTCACTTTGTGTTGCGGGCCGGTCTCCGGGCTCACGAGGGGCAAGGCTTGCGCCTGAACCTGCAAGCATCACCTTCCCATGCCAAACTGCTGGCACAGTGGATCTGACGCTTCGCTCGCTTACCGTTGCGGGGGCAGCACCGGACTGACATGGCTTTGAGTAAAGCACATGATTCACCGGTTTCCCGTTTCACCCTGTGAAGGGCACCCGTAACAAGGCGTGTAGGAGAGCATGGGCGGGGCGGGGTAGTCAATTGGCATGGTTTCTCAACTCGACACCGAGGTGCCACTATCGCGAGCAAGCTCGCTCCCACATGGGAATGCGGTCAACTGTGGGAGCGAGCTTGCTCGCGATGGGCGCGCCGCCGAACTCAAGTGAACATTGACCCGCCCCCACCCGATGCGTAGCCTTGCGCTTTCGAGGTTCTTCGGCGGTTGCCGAAGCTAAGAAGGGAACGCGGTCGATGCCGCGGCTGCCCCCGCAACTGTGAACGGTGATGTTCGCTGCCACGCCACTGCAAACCCTGCACAACGGGTTCGCGGGAAGGCGCAGCGAACGCCAGTCAGCCATTGGCACACCGTCAGCCAGGAGACCTGCCTCGACACAGATTCTCACTACAACCGGGCGGGGTGATCCGGTGGCGAACTCTTCCGCGCGCGCATCCGTCGCAGCGATTGTCGTCCCGTATGCCCGCCACCTTGCCAAAGGGCATCCGATGAAAACACTGGCCAAACTTCCCGTCACCATCGTCACCGGCTTCCTCGGCTCGGGCAAAACCACCTTGCTGCGGCACATGCTCGACAACGCTCAGGGCCGCCGCATCGCGGTGATCGTCAACGAATTCGGCGAGCTGGGCATCGACGGCGAAATCCTCAAGCAGTGCTCCATCGGCTGCACTGAAGAAGAAGCCAACGGCCGCGTCTACGAACTGGCCAATGGCTGCCTGTGCTGCACCGTCCAGGAAGAGTTCTTCCCGGTGATGCGCGAACTGGTGGCGCGTCGCGGCGACCTCGACCACATCCTCATCGAAACCTCGGGCCTGGCCCTGCCAAAGCCTCTGGTTCAAGCTTTCCAGTGGCCGGAAATCCGCAGCGCCTGCACCGTTGATGCGGTGATTACCGTGGTCGATAGCCCGGCCGTCGCTGCCGGTACTTTCGCCGCCTTCCCGGACCAGGTCGACGCCCAACGCAAACTCGACCCGAACCTGGATCACGAATCGCCATTGCACGAGCTGTTCGCCGACCAACTGGCCAGCGCCGACCTGGTGATCCTCAACAAGGCCGACCTGATCAGCCCTGAAGACCTGGCCCGGGTGCGCCTGGAAGTCGCCGAAGAACTGCCGCCGGCCGTCAAAGTCATCGAAGCCAGCAGCGGCCGCGTACCACTGGACGTGCTGATCGGCCTTGGCGCCGGCTCCGAAGAAAACATCGACAGCCGTCACAGCCATCACGATCACCACCATGAAGGCGAAGACGATCACGACCACGATGCGTTCGATTCGATCTCCATTGAACTGCCGCAAGCCGACGAAAGCCTGCTGCTGGACGCGCTGACTCAACTGGTGGTCCAGCACGGCATTCTGCGGGTTAAAGGTTTCGCTGCTATTCCGAACAAACCGATGCGCCTGCTGATCCAGGGCGTGGGCACGCGTTTCGACAAGCATTTCGACCGTCAGTGGGGCGCCGCTGAAGCGCGCACCACGCGTCTGGTGCTGATCGGCCAGGAACTGGACGCCGTCCTGCTTGAAGCGCAATTGCGCGCCGCGCTCAGCGTGTAAGCCATGCATCTGCTCAGGACCCAGCCCGGCGGTTTCGTGTCGGATGACAACATCGCCGACCTTGGACAAACCCCCGCCGAGCTGGTGATCCTGTGCAGCGGCGACTCCAGCCTCGCGCTGCTCGCCGAAGCGGCGCAGCAACTGCCGGACGATTACCCCAGCGTGCGCCTGGCTAACCCGATGCAAGTGCAGAATCATGCGTCGGTCGATCTGTACGTCGACGAAGTGCTGCGCCACGCCAAGGTGATTCTGATTTCGCTGCACGGTGGCATAGCCTATTGGCGCTACGGCGTCGAACGGCTGGTGCAACTCGGGGAGCAAGGTGTGCAGCTGATTCTGGTGCCCGGCGATGATCGCCCGGACCCGGAACTCAGTGACCTGAGCACCGTCCCCGCTGAAGACCGCGATCGTCTGTGGCAGTTTTTGCGTCAGGGCGGCATGAACAATGCCCTGGATTTTTTCTGTTGCCTGGCCAATCGCTGGCTGGCCCGCGATTACCTTTGGGCCGAGCCGCAAACCCTGCCGCGCACGGCGATTTACCATCCGCAAAAAAGCCCCGCCGACCTTGAAGACTGGCAAGCCGACTGGCGAGCCGATCAGCCGGTGGCGGCGGTGCTGTTTTACCGCTCGCATTTACAGGCAGCGAACACCGCGTTTATCGATGTGTTCTGCCAGCGTTTGCAAGCAGCGGGGCTGAACCCGTTGCCCATCGCCGTCGCCAGTTTGAAAGAGCCCGGCTGCCTGGCAGTGGTCGAGGACCTGCTGGACCACGTCTCGGCCTCGGTGATTCTCAACACCACCGGTTTCGCCCAGTCCAGCCCCGAAGCTCCGCACCTGCGACCGTTTCGCCGCAACATCCCGGTGATTCAGGCGATCTGCGCTCAGGACAACGAGCCGGGCTGGCGTGCCAGTGAACAAGGCCTCGGCCCGCGTGACTTGGCCATGCACATCGCACTGCCGGAGCTGGACGGTCGGATCATCAGCCGGCCGATCAGCTTCAAGGACCTGGCGTGGCGCAGTGAGCGCAGTCAGTCGGATGTGGTCTGCTATCGGGCGCAACCAGAACGCATGGATTTTGTCGCTGAACTGGCGCGGCGCTGGATTGATCTGGCACGGCTGCCGAACAGCGAAAAACGTGTCGCGCTGATCCTCGCCAACTACCCGACCCGCGATGGGCGCATCGGCAATGGCGTCGGTCTCGACACCCCGGCCGCCGCGCTGAACATTCTGCGCGCGCTGCATCAAGAAGGTTACCCGCTGCCGTCCGAGTTGCCGGACAGCGGCACTGCGCTGATCCAGCAATTGCTCGGCGGCGTCAGCAACGACCTCGATACGCTCGACCAGCGTCCGTGTCATCAAAGCCTGGGGCTGGACGATTACAACCGGATGTTCAACGCTTTGCCCGAGACCAATCGGCAAGCGGTGCTGGAACGCTGGGGCTCGCCCGACAGCGACCCGATGTTCCGTGGCGGGCGGATGATGATCGCCGGGCTGCGTTTGGGCCTGACCTTCGTCGGCATCCAGCCGGCGCGCGGTTATCAGGTTGATCCGAGCGCGGTGTACCACGACCCGGACCTGGTGCCGCCCCACGGCTACCTGGCGTTCTATTTCTGGTTGCGCAATACCTACGGCGCCCATGGCGTGATTCACGTCGGCAAGCACGGCAACCTCGAATGGCTGCCGGGCAAAGGCGTCGGGCTGTCGGAAAACTGCTGGCCGGACGCATTGCTCGGGCCACTGCCGAATATCTATCCGTTTATCGTCAACGACCCGGGCGAGGGCGCCCAGGCCAAGCGTCGAACACAAGCGGTGATCATCGATCACTTGATGCCGCCGCTGACCCGCGCTGAAACCTACGGCCCGCTGCGCAACCTCGAACTGCTGGCCGACGAGTATTACGAAGCACAATTGCTCGATCCGCGCCGTGCCCGGGAATTGCAGCGCGACATCCTGCAACTGGTGCGCGACACCCACATCGATCGCGAGCTGCAGCTGGACGAGAAGCTCGACAGCGATGCCGATGCGGCGATCTGGCTGCCGCGACTGGACACGTACTTGTGTGACTTGAAAGAGTCGCAGATCCGCGATGGCCTGCACATCTTTGGCGAATCGCCGACCGGACGGTTGCGCATCGATACGTTGCTGGCGTTGCTGCGCATTCCCCGTGGCGATGGCCGTGGCGCGCAATCGAGTTTGTTGCGGGCGCTGGCCAAGGACTTCGCGCTGGGCTTCGATCCGCTGGATTGTGCGCTGGCCGAGCCCTGGACTGGGCCGCGTCCACCGGAACTGCAAACCCTCAGCGATGAAGCCTGGCGCACAGCGGGTGATACCCGCGAACGCCTGGAATTGTTCGCCGCTCAACTGATCTCGCAGACACTAAACGAGCCTCAAGCCTACCCCATACCCTGTGGGAGCGAGCTTGCTCGCGATAGCGGTATGCCGGTCACATCAATGTTGCCTGACCCAATGCCATCGCGAGCAAGCTCGCTCCCACAGGAGGCAGGCCGGTCCGACGTCAGCGCCATCATCGACAGCCTGCGCGACGTCGTTGCCCCGCGCCTGGACGCTTGCGGCCCGGCGGAAATGCGCGGCTTGCTCGATGCCCTGAGCGGTCGTTTCGTCCCGGCCGGCCCCAGTGGTGCACCGAGTCGCGGTCGTCTGGACGTGCTGCCAACCGGGCGCAATTTCTATTCGGTGGACGTGCGCAACCTGCCGACCACCACGGCGTGGCGCATCGGTTTCCAGTCCGCCAACCTGATTCTCGAGCGGCATTTGCAAGACCACGGCGATCACTTGCGCCAGCTCGGCCTGTCGGTTTGGGGCACCGCGACCATGCGTACCGGCGGTGATGATATTGCGCAGGCGATGGCGCTGATGGGCGTGCGTCCAGTCTGGGCCACGGGCAGTCAGCGGGTCGATGATTTCGAAATCCTGCCATTGAGCTTGCTCGATCGCCCGCGCGTGGACGTGACGTTGCGCGTCTCGGGATTCTTTCGCGATGCCTTTGCCAACCTGATTCGTCTGTTCGACGCAGCGGTGCAAGCGGTCGCCGCCCTCGACGAGCCGGACGACCTCAACCCGCTGGCCGCCAAAGTGCGTGCCGAGCGTGAAGCGTTGATGCACTCGGGTCTGGATGAAGAGGCGGCCAAACGGCAGGCCGGTTGGCGCATCTTCGGCGCCAAGCCCGGTGCTTATGGCGCCGGCGTGCAGGGTGCCATCGACGGTCGGTTGTGGCAAAGCCGCGAGGATCTGGCCGAGGTTTACCTCAATTGGGGCGGCTACGCTTACGGCGGCGCCGATGAAGGCACCGCCGCTCGCGCGCAATTCGCCCAGCGCCTGAGTCAGGTTCAGGCCGTGCTGCAGAACCAGGACAATCGAGAGCACGACTTGCTCGATTCCAACGACTATTACCAGTTCCAGGGCGGCATGCTCGCTGCCGTGGAAAGCCTCAGCGGCGCAACGGCAGCCAGTTACCACGGCGATCACAGCCAGCCGGACTTGCCGAAGATTCGCACGCTCAAAGAAGAGCTGAACCGGGTGATCCGTTCCCGTGCGGCGAACCCCAAGTGGATCGACGGCGTGAAGCGTCACGGCTACAAAGGTGCCTTTGAACTGGCGGCGACGGTCGATAACCTGTTCGCCTTCGATGCGACGACACAATTGATCGACGATCATCAATATGCGTTGCTGGCGGATGCCTATTTGCTCGATCCAGCGACCCGGGACTTTGTGCGTGAGCATAATCCGTCTGCATTGCGCGACATGACCGAACGCATGCTCGAGGCGCAGCAACGGGGAATGTGGAAGGCGCCGGGCGAGTACCGCGAGGCGCTGGAGAATTTATTGCTGGATATAGAAGAAGACAGCTGATGCCATCGCCCTGTGGGAGTGAGCCTGCTCGCGATAGCATTCATTCAGTCGACAAAGACGTTGTCTGAGAGGCCGCTATCGCGAGCAGGCTCACTCCCACAGGGTTGAGTTTGCTTATCGACCATGAACGAGTATTGATGATGACCGACACCCCGCATTTCCCGCTCTGTGCCGTGGTCGGCGCCGATGACTTGAAGCTCGCCTTGTGCCTGACCGCCATCGACCCGAAAATCGGCGGCGTGCTGATCGAGGGCCCGCGCGGCATGGCCAAATCGACCCTGGCTCGCGGCCTCGCGGACCTGCTCGCCAGCGGTCAATTTGTCACCTTGCCCCTGGGCGCCACCGAAGAACGGCTGGTCGGCACCCTCGACCTCGACGCCGCCTTGAGTGAAGGGCGGGCGCAATTTTCCCCCGGCGTATTGGCCAAGGCCGATGGCGGCGTGTTGTACGTCGATGAAGTCAACCTTCTGCCCGATCACCTCGTGGACCTGTTGCTCGACGTGGCCGCCAGCGGCACTAACCTGATCGAGCGCGATGGCATTTCCCATCGGCATTCGGCGAAGTTCGTCCTGATCGGCACCATGAACCCGGAAGAGGGTGAACTGCGTCCGCAATTGCTCGACCGTTTCGGCTTGAACGTCGCCCTTAGCGGCCACACCGCACCGGCGGAACGTGGCCAGATCATCCGTCGACGGCTGGATTTCGACAGCGATCCGCAAACGTTCTGCGCTCAATGGGAAAGCCAGCAGCAATTGCTGCGCGAACGTTGCCAGACGGCGCGTGACACGCTGATGAGCATTCCGCTGGACGATGAAGCGCTGGCGCAGATTACCGAGCGCTGCTTTGCGGCCGGTGTAGATGGTTTGCGCGCCGATCTGGTCTGGTTGCGCGCCGCCCGGGCCCATGCCGCATGGCGCGGGGCAAACTCCATCGCCGAGGAAGACATCGACGCCGTCGCCGAGTTTGCCTTGCGGCATCGCCGTCGTGAGCATTCAGCTCCGGCACCGCAAAACAATCAGCCACCCTCTACACAACCGTCCAACCCCAGCCCCAGCGAAGGCCAGGGCCAATGGGGCGAAATGCCCGCCCAGGCGTTGCCGGTCGGCGCGCGACGTGAAGTGCCGAGCTGGCCAAAAAAGCCCTAGGCATTCGCCCTCGATCTGACGCGGGGGCGAATGCCAGACCCCGCGCAGGACGGCTGGCCAATGGTAAACAGGGCAAGCGTCACGCCGCGCGCAGCGGCACGATCGATTGGCCTGGCACCTTGCTCAAGGGCCGTCCGCGTCAGCATGAGGATCTGCTGTTCCACCAGCGCACGCGGTTCCCCCACGAACTGTGGCTGGTGATTGTCGATGCCTCGGCCTCGACCCGGCGCCATCAAGCGTTGAGCGATGCCAAGGGGCTGCTCGCGCAATTGTTCGACGACGCTTACCGACAGCGCGTGCGTCTGGCGTTGCTGACGGCCAGCGGCAACGTACCAACATGGCAGGTGCAAGGTTTGAAAGCATCGACGGGGCTGCGCGTCTGGCTGGATGGCTTGGGCGCAGGCGGCGGTACTCCGTTGCTGGCGGCGCTGGGGGAGGCGGGGCGTTGGTTGGCGACACGCCAGAAGCGCTTCCCGGCAGAGCAGCAAAGGCTGGTGCTGGTGACCGATGGACGGGTGAAAGAATGGCCCGTGCTGTCGGTGCTGGAGTGTCCGGGGCTGCTGATTGATATTGAGCGAGGGCCGATTCGGCTTGGTAGGGCGAAACAGCTGGCGGCGGCGCTGGAAGCGGATTATCGGCACATTGATGAGCTGGTTTCAGTCTGAGATCGGGTGGTTTGCAAGGCCCTCTTCGCGAGCAAGTCGTATCGTCGCTCCCACAGGATTTTGTGACCACCAGAGATCCTGTGTGGGAGCTTGCCTGCTCGCGATGGGGTCGACGCATTCCTCCGCGAACCCCGATTTGCTTTTACTTACTCATCGCCTGCCGGTACTGGCGCGTACGCCGGGCGATGTACACGCGATCAAGGATCAGCGCCCAGACTGCCGAAACGTCGGGTCGAGGCTTGCGTCCGCGGCTCAGGCGTTGAAGCTGGAACTTCACCACGGCCATGCTCGCCAGTGCGGCCAGCGGTTTGCGTTTCCAGCGGATCGGCGGCAATTGCGGATGGCTGTTTTGACCTGTGCGCCAGTGTTTGACTAACTGCGGTTCGAGGGCCAGCGCGGTGCCGATCCCGGCCATGGCGATGCCACTGTCGAGCACTTGTTCGACGATAGCCAGGCGCCGGATGCCGCCGGTGACCATGACCGGCATCCGCGCCACGCTGGCCAGTTCGCCGGCCATTTCCAGAAAGTACGCCTCCCGCGCCAACGTCCTGCCGTCACGGGCTTCGCCCTGCATGGCCGGGGCTTCGTAGCTGCCGCCTGAAAGCTCCAGCAAGTCGATGGGCTGATCGTTGAGCCACTGGATCACTTGGCGGGCGTCGTCGGCATCGAAACCGCCACGCTGGAAGTCCGCGGAGTTGAGTTTGACCGCCACACAAAACGACGGCGACACGGCTTGGCGCACGGCGCTGACCACCTCTAGCAACAGGCGCGCACGATTTTCCAGGGTGCCACCCCAGCGGTCATTGCGGCGGTTGGTCAAGGGTGAGAGGAACTGGCTGATCAGGTAACCGTGCGCCGCATGGATCTGCACCCCGGTAAACCCTGCCTTTTCTGCCAGGGCCGCGCTGGTGGCGAAGCGTTGGATGACCTCGGCAATGTCACTTTCAGACATCGGTCTGGGCTCGGCGAACATCTTGGAAAACGAACCCAGGTCGAGCGCCACCGCCGATGGCGCCAACGCTTGTTGCCCAAGGTTGGCCATGGTCTGGCGTCCGGGGTGATTGAGCTGCATCCAGAACTGCGCGCCACCGGAGCGGCCAATGGTTGCCCACTCACGGAACCGTCCCAAATCGCGTTCGTCCTCCAGCACCACACCGCCAGGGCCGGTCATGGCGCGACGGTCGATCATCACGTTGCCGGTCAGCAGCAGACCCGCTTCGCCCTCTGCCCAGGCCTGATACAGCTGAAAAAGCGCCTTGGACGGCGCTTGATTGGCATCCGCGAGATTTTCTTCCATCGCGGCTTTGGCGATGCGATTGCCGAGGGTCTGGCCGTTGGGCAGATTCAACGCTTGGAAGGGCGACATGCTTGACTCCTCATCAGTAAAGCGTAGAGGCTAAGCTTAAAGTTAACTTTAATGTCAAGCAGTCAAATGAGGCCGTGATGAAGATTGGTGAATTGGCGCGGTTGAGCGGGTTGAACGCATCGCGCATTCGGTTCTACGAGGTTCAGGGCCTGATTCCACAAGTGGAGCGCCTGCCCAATGGTTATCGGCGTTACCCGCCGCAAGTGTTGCAAACCCTGAAGATCATTCAGTGCGCGCAGCAGGCCGGGTTCAGCCTTGACGAGCTGAAACTGCTGTTGCCGGACACGGTGACGGGCGCGTTCAATCACGATGAACTGGTGGCGAGCCTGGGACGCAAAGTCGAACAGATTGAAGCGATGCAACTGCACCTGGCCCAAAGCAAGGCGCAGTTGCTGGGGTTGATCGAAAACATCCAGGCGCGACCCGAAGGGATGGCCTGCGATGCGAATGCCGAGCGGGTGTTGGCGTCGCTCAAGCATTAGTTCTGGTCGATGCAGCTGTCGCCATAGGCTTGGTAACGCAAGGTGTGGGTGACGTTACTGGTGTCGATGTAGGTCATCTCCCGGGAGCCGATGCCGCAATAATCGCCGTTGGTCATGTTGACGACTTTGGCAATCTTAAGAGGGGTCGAATACGTGTAGTCCTCGACGTTTGGCGTGCTGGCGTTGTCGACGGAAGCAGCGGCCGCAACGCCACTCAGGGTCATCAGGAGCAGGGCGGGCAGAAGGCTTTTCATGATGGGGCTCTCGTGGTGGCTACTGAACGATTTCAGTGGCAGTACGACGAGTCCCGTATTGGTTTATTCCAGGCTCAGGGCAGTATTTTTCTGTGCCGGAATCGGGTTGCGCATCAACGTGCCCACCACCACCGCCCCCAGTAATGCCAGCAAACCGGCGACCAGAAGCAGCAGGCTGAAACCGCCGACGAACGCCTGGCGCGCCAATGGCTCGACCAGTGGGCGTGCCGCTTGCGGCAGCACGCTCATGGCGGCGCTCATGTCCCCGGCGACCACCCGTGAGGCAATGCCTTGTGTTTGACTGAGCCATTGCGCGCCCTGCGTCGACAGGCTGGTGCGCAGCAACATTTCGGTATGGCTGGACAGCAACGCGCCGAACACGCCGATGGCCAATACGATTGCGCTGAATCGCATGGTGGTGCTCATGCCCGACGCCATCCCTGTGCGTTCGCGGGGCACGCACGCCATGATGTTTTTTTGCGTGTCGCCGTTTAAAAGGCCGGCGCCGGCCCCTGTCACGGCAATCGCCATTGCGAAGGGCGCGTAGCCGCCGCTGCTGACGGCCCAGGCGCTGAGCAGGTTGCCGCTGCCCACCAGGGTCAAACCGGCCGCCATCAATGTGGCGGGGGCAAAGTGATGGGCGAGTCGAGCGCCAATTCGCGGGCACAACAGCATCGTCGCGGCAAACGGCAACATTCCCAACCCCGACGCGATGGCCGAGAAACCCAGTCCGTTTTGCAGGTAGAACGGTAGCAACGTCATCATCACCTGGGCACAACCGGCATAGGCGAACATGCCGAGCAGGGCGCCGATGAAGCGCGGATGCCTGAACAATTGCAGGTCGACCATCGGCCGCCGCTGCATCCGTTCGATCAGCACAAACAACCCCATCAGCATAGCGCCGCCCGCGAGCCGGGCGTAAGTGACCGGGTTGCTCCAGCCGATCCGGTTGGCCTCGATCAAGCCCCAGATCAGGCACAACAAGCTCGCGCTGAACGCCAGGCTGCCCCAGGGATCGAGGCGCGCTGACTGCGGATCACGAGACTCCGGCACCGCGCGCCAGACCATGACCATCAACAACACGCCCACCGGCAGGTTGAGGTAGAAAATCCAGCGCCAACCGACGTATTCGGTGATCAGCCCGCCGATTGTCGGCGCGGCGGTCATCGCCACGCCCATGCATGCGCCCCAGAACGCCCAGGCCTTGGCCCGTTCCACTTCATCGTGAAAGGTGTGGCCGATCGAAGCGAGGGCCGAGGTCAGCAACAATGCCGCGCCGACGCCCTTGATCGCCCGCGCGATGTCGAGGAACAACGCAGTGGGCGCAGCACCGCAGCCGATGGAGGCGAGGATGAAAATGCCCAGGCCACAGAGCAGGGTTTTCTGCCGACCAAAACGATCGGCCAGGCTGCCCGCCGGCAGCAGCAGCGCCGCGAAAGCCAGCATGTAGGCGCTGACCACCCATTCAATGTCGGCAAAGTTGGCGCCCAGGTCGCGCGCGATGGTCGGCAGGGTGACGGCGACGATGTTGGTGTCGAGGACGATCAATGAGCAGACGCCGGAAGCCGTCAGCAGCGTCAGGCGTGGATTGACCCGGCTCATGGTGAGATTGCCTGTTGGGCAAGACTGTCGGCTGTCACCGCGGCAAGGGGTTTGACGTGCATGGCGTTGGCTCTCTACTGTGATTGCCAACGAGCTTATCGCGCTCGATTGCCGGCATTATTAGCCTGGCATCGGGACTTCATTACCTTTGAGCTAATGCACCCATGGACATACGGCATTTCCGCTATTTTTTGGCCGTTGCCCGGCATGGCAACTTCACCCGTGCTGCCGAACAACTGGGCATTGCGCCGCCCACCTTGACTCGGCAAATCCAGGACATGGAGAGCGAGCTCGGCACGCGGCTGTTCGTGCGCCAGACCCGTGAAGTCAGCCTGACCGAAGCCGGCGCGGCTTTGGTGATCGAAGCCGAGGCGACGGTGCGGCAATTCGAATACGCCCAGCACAATGCCCAACGGGCCGGACGCGGGGATATTGGCCATATCGAACTGGGTTACGTGGCGTCGGCGGTGTACTCCGGGTTGCTGCAAAAACAGGTGCAGGCCTTCAGTCGCGAGTGTCCCGACGTAAGCCTGAACGTTCGGGAAAGTCCCATGGTCTCGTTGCCAGCAATGGTGGCGGAGGGACGATTCGATATTGGGTATGTCCGCTCACCCATGACCCTGCCTGATGGCCTGGAAGCCATTCGCCTGGACGCAGAAGGCTTTGTGCTGGCGCTGTCTACCGAGTCCTGGCTGTGTCGATTGCCGGAGATCGCTCCCGAGCATTTGCAGAGCGAGACGTTCATCCTGCCGGAACAAATCAGCGGCACCTTGCAAGTCGCCGCCGAGGGCGGGTTTGCGCCGAAACTGGGGGCGCAGCCGGGCGGGCTGGTGGCGGTGATTGCCCTGGTCTCGTTGGGGCAGGGCGTGGCGGTGGTGCCAGAGTCGGTGGTCGGGCATGTCGGATTGCCTGGCGTGGTGTACCGGACCATCAAAGGCTGCGCGGCGACGTCGTGGTTGTCGTTGATTTATCGGCGGTTCGAGAAGTCGGCAGCGGTGCTCAGGTACATCGAACAGTCCAGGAAGCCTTGAGAGCAAGAGCTATAGCGAACGTGTGGGAGCGAGCCTGCTCGCGATAGCGATCTTTCCAATCACAAAAAATGCCACAGATTACCGCCAGGTCTCACGGCTCAATCGCGACGTGGCGCGAGGCACAGTGCACAACCTGCGTAATGTCTGGCGCAACCACACCAGGTCATGCCGCGGTTTGTGCTTCACCGCTGGCGGCCTCACCTTGCCGATGTGCCGGGCGAAATCTTGCGCCAAGGTGTCCTCGGTGCCGATCCCTTTGAGCTTCTTCAGCAGCTTCCCGTCCTTATAAAACAGCACGGTCGGTGAGCCGGTGACGTTCGGGTGCCGAGGCGACTGCTCCATGACCAGCATATAAATGTGCGCGAAATGCCGATAAGCCTCAGCGATCCTGCGAAAAATCGGCCCGGCCATTTCGCAGGCGGGACAGTGTTGACTGCCGAAATAAAGAATCACTGGGCGCCAGGTGCTCAGGGCCTTGCGATAGACCGGGGCGAGAGTGGTTTGGCTGGGATTCGAGCTCATTGAAAATCTCCTTTTGACAACGACATCGAGCGTTCGTAGACGGTAAAGGAGCGCGCAGGGGTGGGTCTACTGTCAGAAATTACAGGTAGCGATCTGCTTCATTTTGAATCGCTATGCCCTGATTGGGGTGCAAGTACCCGTGCGTTGTGGCCAACGGTAGCGATTTTTGTAGGTTGCGATTGGTAACGTCGATTCGATCCTCGAATCCATCCTTTTGATTCAAAACACTTTTCAATCCCCCCTACATTCCCCCCGCAACCTGTGGCACACTTTCTGCTGTCTATTCCGTTGTTACACACCTACGTCCGGTATAACGGAATACACATCACCCTGGAGTGCTTGCCATGCATCGCCGACCTTCCTTGTTAAAAGCGTGTGTTTTTGTTCTCGCGGCTTCTGCCGCTGCCATGGGTATGGCCCAGGCGGCGGACAGCAAGCTCGATAGCGTGCTGGCCCGCGGCAAATTGATTGTGGGCACGGGCAGTACCAATGCGCCGTGGCATTTCCAGGGAGCGGATGGCAAGTTGCAGGGGTTTGATATCGACATCGGGCGCATGATCGCCAAGGGGTTGTTCAACGATCCGACCAAGGTCGAGTTCGTGGTGCAGTCTTCCGATGCGCGGATCCCCAACCTGCTGACCGACAAGGTCGACATCAGTTGCCAGTTCATCACCGTGACTGCCAGTCGCGCGCAGCAAGTGGCGTTCACGCTGCCGTATTACCGCGAAGGCGTCGGCCTGTTGCTGCCGGCCAACAGCAAGTACAAGGAAATCGAAGACCTCAAGGCCGCCAACGACAGCGTGACGGTGGCGGTGTTGCAGAACGTGTACGCCGAGGAGCTGGTGCATCAGGCGCTGCCCAAGGCCAAGGTCGATCAGTACGACAGCGTCGATTTGATGTACCAGGCCGTGAACTCCGGCCGTGCCGACGCAGCAGCCACCGATCAGTCGTCGGTCAAATACCTGATGGTGCAGAACCCTGGCCGCTATCGCAGCCCGGCCTACGCCTGGAGCCCGCAAACCTACGCCTGCGCGGTTAAACGCGGCGACCAGGACTGGCTGAATTTCGTCAACACCACCCTGCATGAAGCCATGACCGGCGTTGAGTTCCCGACTTACGCGGCGTCCTTCAAGCAGTGGTTCGGCGTAGAGCTGCCTACCCCTGCTATTGGTTTCCCTGTCGAATTCAAATGATCCCGTGAGAGCGGGGCGATGACGAGTCGCCCCGCTCAAGGTACTGCTGACCATGAACTATCAGTTGAACTTTGCCGCCGTATGGCGCGATTTCGACACCTTGCTGGCGGGGCTCGGTCTGGGCCTTGAACTGGCACTGGTGTCGATCGCCATCGGCTGCGTGATCGGCCTGATGATGGCGTTTGCTTTGCTTTCAAAGCACCGCGCATTGCGGGTGCTGGCGTCGGTGTATGTGACGGTGATCCGTAATACGCCGATTCTGGTGTTGATTCTGTTGATCTACTTTGCCTTGCCGAGCCTGGGCATCCGCCTGGACAAGATCCCGTCGTTCATCATCACCCTGTCGCTGTATGCCGGGGCGTACCTGACCGAAGTGTTCCGGGGTGGCTTGTTGAGTATTCCCAAGGGCCAGCGTGAAGCCGGACTCGCCATCGGGCTCGGCGAGTGGCAGGTCAAGGCGTATGTCACCGTCCCGGTGATGCTGCGCAACGTGCTGCCAGCCTTGTCGAACAACTTTATTTCACTGTTCAAGGACACCTCGCTGGCGGCGGCGATTGCCGTGCCGGAGCTGACCTATTACGCGCGCAAGATCAATGTCGAAAGCTACCGGGTGATTGAAACCTGGCTGGTGACCACAGCGCTCTATGTTGCGGCCTGTTACCTCATTGCCATGATGCTGCGTTACCTCGAGCAGCGTCTGGCGATCCGCCGATAGGAGGCCCTCATGTACGAATCACCCAGTTGGCTACATGAACTATGGGTTGCCCGCGAAGTGCTGTGGCAAGGCTTCTTGACCAGTGTGCAGGTCTCGGCGCTGGCGATTTTGCTGGGCACGCTGGTCGGCATTGTCGCCGGTCTGGTGCTGACCTACGGCAATGTCTGGATGCGCGCACCGTTCCGCTTTTACGTCGACATCATTCGTGGCACGCCGGTGTTTGTGCTGGTGCTGGCCTGCTTCTATATGGCGCCGGCGCTGGGCTGGCAGATCAGTGCGTTTCAGGCCGGTGCCTTGGGACTGACATTGTTTTGCGGCTCTCACGTCGCCGAAATCGTGCGCGGCGCGTTACAGGCCTTGCCCAGCGGCCAGATGGAAGCGAGCAAGGCCATCGGCCTGACGTTTTATCAGTCGCTCGGTTACGTGCTGTTGCCTCAGGCACTGCGGCAGATCCTGCCGACGTGGGTCAACTCATCGACCGAGATCGTCAAGGCCTCGACCTTGCTGTCGGTGATCGGTGTGGCCGAGTTGTTGCTCAGCACACAGCAGATCATTGCCCGGACCTTCATGACCCTGGAGTTTTACCTGTTCGCCGGATTTCTGTTTTTCGTCATCAACTACGCCATCGAATTACTCGGCCGGCACATTGAAAAGCGGGTGGCCTTGCCATGACTCAATCTTCGCTCTCTAACGCAAAAGATCCTCAAAACGGCCAGGCCCTGCTGGACATTCGCGGCCTGCACAAACAGTACGGCAAGCTCGAAGTGCTCAAGGGCGTCGACCTGACCATGCAGCGCGGCAACGTCGTCACGCTGATCGGTTCCAGCGGCTCGGGCAAGACCACGCTGCTGCGCTGCGTGAACATGCTCGAAGAGTTTCAAGGCGGGCAGATCATGCTCGACGGCGAATCCATCGGCTATGACGAGATCAACGGCAAACGCGTGCGGCACCCGGAAAAGGTCATTGCCCGGCATCGCGCGATGACCGGCATGGCGTTTCAGCAATTCAACCTGTTCCCGCACCTCACGGCGCTGCAGAACGTCACCCTGGGCTTGCTCAAGGTCAAGAAACTGCACAAGGACGAGGCCGTTGCCCTGGCAGAAAAGTGGCTGGAGCGTGTCGGCCTGCTGGAGCGGCGCGATCACTACCCGGGCCAGTTGTCCGGCGGCCAGCAACAGCGTGTGGCGATTGCCCGGGCAATTGCGATGAACCCCAGCCTGATGCTGTTCGACGAAGTCACCTCGGCCCTCGATCCGGAACTGGTCGGCGAAGTGCTGAACGTGATCAAGGGACTGGCCGAAGATGGCATGACCATGCTGCTGGTGACCCACGAAATGCGCTTTGCCTTCGAGGTCTCGGACAAGATCGTTTTCATGAATCAGGGGCGAATCGAAGAGCAGGGGCCTCCCAAGGAACTGTTCGAGCGCCCGCAATCACCGCGTCTGGCTGAGTTTCTCAAGAACACGCGGTTCTGATTTTTTTCAAAAGTTTTTTAACGTTTCAATCAGGAGAAACACTCATGAGCATTACTCGTTACGGCACCGGCAGCACCGCCGCTGGCGGTCAGCCTCGCCCTTTCGCCCGCGCCGTTGAAGCCGATGGCTGGCTGCACGTTTCCGGGCAGGTGCCGGCATTGGATGGCGAGATCATCATCGGTGGCATCGTCGAGCAGACCCACCAGACCATGAAGAACCTGATCGCGATTCTCGAAGAGGCCGGTTATGGCCTGGAAGACGTGGTGCGTGCTGGCGTGTGGCTGGAAGACCCAAGGGATTTCACCAGTTTCAACAAGGTCTTCTCCGAGTATTTCAAACCCGAACACGCCCCGGCCCGGGCCTGCGTGCAGGCGAACATGATGGTTGATTGCAAGGTCGAGATCGACTGCATTGCTTACAAGAAAAAGGCCTGAGATTTGCGGTGACGCCATCGCGAGCAGGCTCACTCCTACAGGGGAATGCATTCCAAATGTGGGAGTGAGCCTGCTCGCGATGGCGGCCTAACGGTTAACACAGCACTCTAGGTAAACTCCCCGGCGAATTTGTATGGGAACCACAGAAATGACCGAAGACACCATCAAGCGCCGGGCACGCGGTCTGGACCGGGCGTTCGATATCCTCGATTTCCTCAAGGAAGTCGGCAAGCCGTTGCGCCCCAATGAAATCGCCAGCGGCATTGGCAGCCCGAAATCCACGGTCTACGAACTGGTCGCTTCGCTGCTGGAACGACGAATTCTGGAACCTGTGGGCAAGGACGGTCATGTTTACCTCGGCCGCCAGCTGTACTTCCTCGGGCAGGCGCACTTGCGTCATTTCGACTTGACCCGCGAGGCCGATCACGCCTTGCAGGAGATCGTCAGCCAGACCCATGAAACCGCGCAGATGTGCCTGCTCAACGGGCGTAAATACACGGTGGCGTTGATGAAGGAGGGCGAGCGGCATTTCCGCATTTCCTCTGACATCGGCGAGAACGCGCCGATTCCCTGGACCGCTTCCGGGCGCCTGTTACTGGCGCACTTGAGCGATCAGGAAATCATCGACCTGATCGATCACGACGACTTCATCCTGCCCAATGGCGAACGCCTGCCACTGGAGCAATTTCTCGGTGAAATCCGTCAGGCGCATATCGATGGCTTTTTCTCCTTCGATAGCGTCGCCGACACCTTTACCCATTGCTTCGCCGCCCCGGTCAAAGACCCGAGCGGCGTGGCCATTGCGACCCTGTGCATTGTCGCTCCGCGCGCCGATGCGAAAAACAATTACAACGACTATCGCCGGGTGCTGATCGACAGCGCCAATAGCCTCGCCCGGCGCATCAACGAATAACCGCGGCTGCCTGCGGCCGCGAATGTGAGGAGTTCGACCATGTCTACTGCCCAAAATACTGCCGCTGTGGAAAAGGGCTTTGCCCAGACCGGCGCCAACCTGGTACGCGATGTCAGCCTGCCTGCCTTGGTGCTGCATCGCGATGCGCTGGAGCACAACATTCGCTGGATGCAGGCGTTTGTCAGCAACAGCGGCGCCGAACTCGCGCCTCACGGCAAAACCAGCATGACGCCGGCATTGTTCCGCCGCCAACTGGACGCCGGCGCCTGGGGCATCACCCTGGCCAGCGCCACGCAGACCCGTGCAGCGTATGCCCACGGCGTGCGCCGGGTGCTGATGGCCAACCAACTGGTGGGTACGCCGAACATGGCGCTGATCGCCGACTTGCTGGCCGACCCGACCTTCGAGTTCCACTGCATGGTCGATCACCCGGACAACGTCGCTGACCTCGGGGCGTATTTCGCGTCTCGCGGTGTGCGCTTGAACGTGATGATCGAGTACGGCGTGGTCGGCGGGCGTTGCGGTTGCCGCACCGAAGAGGAAGTGGTCGCGCTGGCCAAGGCCATCGGCGCCCAGCCAGCGTTGGCACTGACCGGCATCGAAGGCTATGAAGGCGTGATCCACGGTGATCATGCAGTCTCGGGCATCCGCGCCTTCGCCGGGTCGCTGGTGCGCCTGGCGGTGCAGTTGCAGGACAGCGGCGCTTTTGCGATTCCCAAACCGATCATCACGGCCTCGGGGTCGGCCTGGTATGACTTGATTGCCGAAGAGTTCGAAGCGCAAAACGCCAGCGGACGCTTCCTCAGCGTGTTGCGCCCTGGCAGCTATGTCGCCCACGACCATGGCATCTACAAAGAAGCACAATGCTGCGTGCTCGATCGTCGCAGTGACCTGAACGAGGGGCTGCGCCCGGCACTGGAAGTCTGGGCGCATGTGCAGTCGTTGCCCGAGCCGGGGTTTGCGGTGATTGCCCTGGGCAAACGTGACGTCGCCTACGACGCGGGTTTGCCGGTGCCACTGCTGCGTTACAAGGCGGGTGTCGTGCCGGCGAGCGGCGACGATGTCAGCGCGTGCAAGGTGACGGCGGTAATGGACCAGCACGCGTTCATGACCGTGACTCCCGGAATTGAGTTGCGCGTGGGCGACATTATTTCGTTTGGCACTTCCCACCCGTGCCTGACGTTCGACAAATGGCGCACCGGGTGTCTGGTAGATGAGCAATTGAATGTCATCGAAACTATGGAAACCTGTTTCTAAGGCTTCAGACCGAGGCGCGGCTATCGCGAGCAAGCTCGCTCCCACATGGGATCTTCAGTGCTCACACAATCCCTGTGGGAGCGAGCTTGCTCGCGATGGCATCAGCCCAGACAACATCGCAACACCAGAGACCCCATAACAATGACCACCATCAGCACCCTCGGCCCCCACACGCCGCGCATCGCCCTGATCGGCGAGTGCATGATCGAACTGCAACAACGCGCCGACGGCAGCCTGCAACAAAGCTTCGGCGGCGATACCTTGAACACCGCGGTCTACTTGTCCCGGGAACTGGGCTCAAGCGGTGTCGTCGATTACGTCACCGCCCTGGGCGATGACAGTTTCAGCGATGCCATGTGCCAGAGCTGGGCGAGCGAAAACGTCGGGCTGGGCATGGTCCAGCGCCTGCCCGGGCGATTGCCCGGTTTGTACTGCATTCAAACCGATGCCGCTGGCGAACGGCGTTTCCTGTATTGGCGCAATGAAGCGGCGGTGCGCGATTGCTTCACCACCCCGGCCGCCGCACCGATCCTGGCGGCATTGCCGGATTACGACGTGCTGTATTTCAGCGGCATCACCCTGGCGGTGCTCGGCGCGCAAGGCCGAGAGAGGTTGCTGGAAACCCTGATCGAAGCCCGACAGCGCGATGCGCGGATTGTGTTCGACAACAACTACCGGCCACGTTTGTGGGCCTCGGTCGAAGAGGCGCGAGCGGCGTATCGCAGCGTCCTGCCTTACATCGACCTGGCATTGTTGACCGTCGATGATGAGCAAGCGCTGTTTCACTTTTCCGATAGCGCGGCGGTGTTTGCCGCTTACGAGCAGATCGGCACGCCTGAAGTGGTGCTCAAACGCGGCGCCGAGGCCTGTTTGATTCGGTGTGATGGCGAGTCGTTCGAGGTGCCGGCGCAGAAGGTCGAGCGAGTGGTCGACACCACGGCGGCGGGGGATTCGTTCAGTGCAGCGTATCTGGCCAGTCGGCTCAAGGGCGGGAGCCCGGTGGAAGCGGCCGAGGCCGGGCATCGCTTGGCGAGCCGGGTGATTCAGGTGCCGGGGGCGTTGATCCCCCGATAAATGGAGAATGGCCGATTGCTGCGCAATCGGATCGCGGGCAAGCCCGCTCCCACAGGTGATTTGTGCACACCGCAGAACCAGTGTGGGAGCGGGCTTGCCCGCGATGAGGACCCATAGCCAATCGATCAATCCCGGTAAAACACCTGCACCAGGTGATACCCAAACTTGCTCTTGATCGGCCCATGCACCACCCGCAGCGGTTTCTTGAAGATCACCGCATCGATCACTCCGACCATTTGCCCGGGGCGCACTTCGCCCAGGTCGCCGCCGCGTTTGCCGGATGGGCAGGTGGAGTACTTCTTGGCCAGCACATCGAAGGCTTCGCCCTTGGCGATGCGTTGTTTGAGCTGCTCGGCTTCTTCCGAGGTTTTCACCAGAATATGGCGGGCTTGAGCTTTCATTGGCGGTACCTTGCAACGGTGATGGCTATGTTGGTGCCAGCGTGGGGCGCGCGATTATGCCTCAACTCACTCCGGTTGGCCGATCATCGTGCGAATCTTGTTGGCCAGCAGATCGATGGAAAAGGGCTTGGCGACCATGTCCATGCCTTCTTCCAGGAACCCCTGGCGTTCCGCCGCCTTCTGCGCATAACCGGTCATGAACAGCACTTTGAGGGCCGGCCGATGCTGGCGAGCGATTTCCGCCAGTTGTCGACCGTTCATTCCCGGCAGGCCGACATCGGTCACCAGCAGATCGACCCGCAGGTCGGATTCAAGCAAGGGCAGGGCGGCCTTCGCATCTTCGGCTTCGTGGGCGTGATAACCCAACTCGTTGAGTAGATTGAGCACCAGCATGCGCACCGCCGGGTCGTCCTCCACCAACAACACGGTTTCGCCGGCAATCGCTGGCGGCGTCTCGCCAGGCGATGGCATCAGGACGTTTTGCGGTTCCAGGACGTGCAACCGTGGCAAGTACAACCGCACGCTGGTGCCCTCTCCCGGCACGCTGAACAGGCTGACGTGACCGCCTGATTGCTGGACGAAACCATAGATCATCGACAACCCCAGGCCCGTGCCCTGGCCGATGGGTTTGGTGGTGAAGAACGGGTCGAAGGCCTTGGCCAGCACCGAAGGCGTCATGCCGGTGCCGTTATCGCTGACGGCAATCATCACGTAATCCCCGGCCTTGACCGGTTCCAGGGTGGTGATGTCAGTGCCGTCGAGGTAAATGTTGGCGGTTTCAATCAGCAATTCACCGCCATCGGGCATGGCGTCCCGGGCGTTGATCACCAGGTTGAGCAAGGCGTTTTCCAGTTGGCTGACGTCGGTGCTGATCGGCCACACCTCGTCGGCCAATTGCAGCTTGAGTTCAATGTGATCGCCTTTGGTGCGGCTGAGCAGATCTTCCAGCGAGTGCACCAGTTCGTTGGCGTTCAGCGGCTTGCGATCCAGCGACTGGCGCCGGGAGAACGCCAGCAGACGATGGGTCAATGCGGCCGCGCGATTGGCCGAAGACACCGCGGCTTCGGTGAAACGGCCGATTTCGGCGACGCGCCCGTCAGCGATGTAGCGCTGCATCAGGTCGAGGCTGCCGATGATCCCGGTGAGCATGTTGTTGAAGTCATGGGCGATGCCGCCCGTGAGCTGGCCGACCGCCTCCATCTTCTGTGCGTGGCGCAACGCCTCTTCAGCGCGCTCGCGTTCGACCATTTCGTTTTGCAGCTTCTGGTTGGCCTCGGCCAGTTGTCGGGTACGCGCGGCGACCCGCTCCTCAAGGGTTTCGTTGAGGTTGCGCAGGGCTTCTTCGGTTTGTTTGCGCTCGGTTTCATCGATCACAAAAATGTAGAAACCGTTCACGGCGCCGTCCGGACCATGGCGCGGCAGGTAATTCATCAGCGCGTGGCGCAGACTTCCGTCGCGGTGCGGCGTACTGATGCTGAAACAGCAAGTTATGCCGGACAGTGCCTGGGCAATGTAGTCGGCGCGCAAGGCATAGGCTTCTTCGCCCAGCACTTCACGGATGGTTTTCCCATACAGCTCCTGAGGTGTCAGTCCGTACCAGTCGAGGTAGGCGGCGTTGTTCAGGCGAAAGCGTTCCTCGCTGTCCACGTAGCTGATCAGGATCGGCATGGCGTTGATGATCAGTTGCAGCTCGGTCTGGCTCTGACGCAAGGCCTGTTCGGTGTGTTTGCGCTCGGTCAAGTCCAGTGCGGCGCCGAGGAAACGGATCGGCCGACCATGGTGGTCCTTGTAGCAACGACCCCGGGCAAACACCCAGCGTTGCTGCCCATCGGGCTGCAACAAGCGATACTCCTCGGCGTACTCGCTGCCATTGGCGATGCAGTGCTTGATGCTGCGGGCAATCATCCCCCGGTCCTCCGGGTGCACACCCTGAAGGTATTCAGTGATCGGCAATTGACCGGCCAGCGCCGGATCGACGCCATGCAACTGGGCAAAATGCGCGTCGGCGATGAAGCGGTCCTCACCGATGTCCCAATCCCAGGTGCCCACGGCGTCGGTCGCGGCCAACGCCAGTTGCAGACGCTGTTCGGTTTCCTGCTGGGCCTTGAGGCTGGCGGCCGAGCGTTGTTCGAGCTCCAGGGCGATGCGTCGGCGTTCGTTGGTTTCGATGGCCGTGACCAGAATCCCGGCCACCTCGGCGCTTTCATCGCGGATCGGGCTGTAGGTCAGGTCGAGCCAGAAGTCCGAATCCTGTCCGTTGCGTTGCAGGGTAAAGCGTTGTTCGCTGTAGGTTCGCACCTGGCCTTGTAGGACCGCGCTGTAAATAGGGTCGGTAAAGTCTTTGAGTTCTGGCCAGATCTGGTGCGTCGGTTGTCCGAAAGCGTGTGGATGCTTGCTGCCAGCGAGCAGGGCGAAGCCGTCGTTATAGATCTGCGTGAGCTGCGGGCCCCACAGCAACAACATCGGCATCGGCGAATGAATCACGATGTCCACGGCGGTGCGCAGGCTCTGTGGCCAGGTACTGGCAGCCCCCAGCGGGGTGCTTGCCCAGTCCAGTCTGGCAATCAAAGCCTGGGCATCGCTGCCCTTCGGTGATGCGCTCATCAAATTGTCCTGCACTTAAGTCGGTGTGGCGGCGTCTACTATCCTTGCAGGGCGATAGACGCTGGATGACCCGCTTCAGGTCATTATTTTTTCATTGAATGCTTCGCGGGTGCTTTTTGCCATGGAAATCGATGTGTTGTTACGGATACTGGCCCATCAGGACGGATCCGATCTTTACCTGTCCACCGGTGCGCCACCCAGCGCACGGTTCGACGGCGTGCTCAAGCCGCTGGCCGATCAACCGTTCAAACCGGGGGAAGTCGCGGCCATTGCCGAGTCCATCATGGACGCCGAACAGCGTCTGGAGTTCGATCGTGAACTGGAAATGAACCTGGCCATTTCGCTGCCGGGCATCGGCCGCTTTCGGGTCAACATCTTCAAGCAGCGCAACGATGTGTCAATTGTTGCGCGCAACATCAAGCTCGACATTCCACGCTTCGAAGACCTCAAGCTGCCAGCGGTGCTGCTCGAAACCGTGATGCTCAAGCAAGGACTGATGCTGTTCGTCGGGGCTACGGCTTCGGGCAAGTCCACGTCTCTGGCGGCGCTGATCGATTACCGCAACCGTCACAGCAGTGGCCATATCGTTACCATCGAAGACCCGATCGAATACATCCATCGCCACAAGCGTTCGATCATCAATCAGCGTGAAGTCGGGGTCGATACCCGCAGTTTTCATGCTGCCTTGAAAAACACCCTGCGCCAGGCCCCGGATGTGGTGCTGATCGGCGAAATCCGTGACCGGGAAACCATGGAGCACGCACTGGCATTCGCCGACACTGGCCATCTGGTGATTTCTACCTTGCATGCGCACAACGCCCATCAGGCGCTGGACCGCATAATCAATTTTTTCCCCGAAGAACGCCGCGCGCAACTGCTGCATGACCTGGGCAACAACCTCAAGGCGTTTGTCTCCCAACGCCTGGTGCGCACCCGCGACGGTCAGCGTCGGGCAGCGGTGGAAGTGATGCTGGGCACACCAACCATTGCCGACCTGATTCGCAGCAACGAGTTTGCCGATCTCAAGGGGATCATGGAGAAGTCGGTGGAACTGGGCATGCAGACATTTGACGCAGCGCTATACGGGTTGGTTGTCGAAGGGGCAATCAGCGAGGAAGAAGCGCTCAAGCATGCGGATTCGGTGAACAACCTGCGCCTGCGGCTGAAGTTGCATGCCGACGCGGCGCCATCCACTCAGCCAGCCTCCGGGGAATGGGGCCTCATGGACTGACAGGATCCCCTGTAGGAGCTGTCGAGTGAAACGAGGCTGCGATCTTTTGATCTTGTTTTAAAAAATCAAAGTCAAAAGATCGCAGCCTCGTTTCACTCGACAGCTCCTACATTGTTTCTGAACAGCTAGTCCTGGAGTTCCGGGCGGTTACGGAATTGTTCGAGCGCTTCGGGATTGGCCAGCGCGTCGGTATTCTTCACCTTTTGCCCATGCACGACATTGCGCACCGCCAACTCGACCACCTTGCCGCTAATGGTCCGCGGGATGTCCGTCACCGCGACAATCTTCGCCGGCACATGCCGTGGCGTGGTGTTGGCGCGGATGACGTCGCGGATCTGTTGTTGCAGCGCGTTGTCGAGCTCGACACCGTCGCGCAATCGCACGAACAGAACCACCCGCACGTCGTCCTGCCATTGCTGACCGATGGCCACGCTGTCTTGCACCTGCGGGACTTTCTCCACCTGACGGTAGATTTCCGCGGTGCCGATGCGCACCCCACCAGGGTTGAGCACGGCGTCCGAACGCCCGTGGATCATCATTGCGCCGTGGGGCAGTTGCTCGGCGTAGTCGCCCTGAGCCCAGACGCCGGGGAACTGGCTGAAATAGGACGCGTGCAGTTTTTCCTGCTGCGGATCATTCCAAAAGCCGATGGGCATGGCCGGGAAGTGCCGGGTGCAGACCAGCTCACCTTTTTTGCCAATGACCGGTCGACCATCGTCGTTCCAGACTTCGACTGCCATGCCCAGGCTCTTGCCCTGAATTTCGCCGCGACGCACAGGCTCGAACGGGTTGCTGTTCACAAAGCACGAAACGATGTCAGTGCCGCCAGACATCGACGCCAGGCACAGGTCGGTCTTGAAGTCGCGGTAGATGTAATCGTAGCTCTGCGGTGACAGCGCGGAACCGGTGCAGAGCAGGGTTTTCAGGCTGCTCAGGTCATGGCTTTCGCGTGGCTTGACGCCGTTGTTTTCCAGGGTCGCCAGGTATTTCGGGCTGGTGCCAAAAACGCTGATGCGTTCATCGTCGATCAGGTCGATCAAACGCTCCGGGTTCGGATGAAACGGCGACCCGTCGTACAGCACCACGGCGCTGCCCACGGCCAGGGCCGAGACCAGCCAGTTCCACATCATCCAGCCGCAGGTGGTGTAGTAGAACAAGCGGTCGCCGGGGCCGAGGTCGCAATGCAGGCCATGCTCCTTGACGTGCTGCAGCAACACGCCGCCGGTGCTGTGGATGATGCATTTCGGCACGCCGGTGGTGCCGCTGGAATAGAGGATGTACAGCGGGTGCGAGAAGGGCACGGGCACGAAATCCGGCTCGCCGCCGACGTCGTAGAAATCGTCCCACAACGTTACATTCGCCCGGGTGTGGAAGTGTCCGATGCGTGCTTGCGGGAGGGCGTAAGGCACCACGATCAACTGCTGCAAGGATGGCAGGCGTTCGAGGATTTCATTGACCTTGGCACGCTGGTCGATGTCTTTTCCGGCGTAGCGATAACCGGCGCAGGTGATCAGCACCTTTGGCTCGATCTGGCCGAAGCGGTCGATCACGCCCTGAGTGCCGAAGTCCGGTGACGAGCAGGACCAGATCGCCCCCAGGCTGGTGGTGGCAAGCATCGCCACCAGGGTTTGCCAGGTGTTGGGCATGCACGCGGCGACACGGTCGCCAAGGACCACGCCAGCGGCGATCAAACTGTGTTGAAAACCGGCGACATGCTCAGCCAGTTCGGCCCAGGTCAGGTGTTCACGCTGGCCGTTCTCGCCAATGGCAATCACGGCCACGGCATCGTCGCGACGGCGCAACAGGTGCTCGGCGAAGTTCAGGGTCGCACCGGGGAACCACTGGGCGCTGGGCATCTGCACGCCCTCGACCAGCACTGCGTCGGGCTGATCGTGGAAGCGGATATCAAAGAAGTCGACGATCGCCTGCCAGAACGCTTCGCGCTGGTCGATGGACCATTGGTGCAGGGCGGCGTAGTCGTCGAGGTGAATGTGGTGGCGCGCGATGACGAAGCGCCGAAAGGCTTCCATGCGGGTCTTGCTGATGCGCTGGGCGCTGGGTTGCCAGAGGATGTCGGACATGGTTTGCCTCTTGTTGTTGACGAGTGCTTCGCACTCGATCGCGGGCAAGCCACGCTCCCACAGGTTTTGTGGGTGTCGCCGAATGTGTGGTTCGACGCAAAACCTGTGGGAGCGTGGCTTGCCCGCGATGAACGATAACGCGGTCCAGCGGTTGCTTACTGCGCCAACCACCCACCATCAATATTCCACGCCGCGCCCCGCACCTGGCTTCCCGCTTCGCTGCACAGGAACAGCACCAGTTCACCCAGTTGCGACGGGGTGACGAACTCCAGTGACGGTTGTTTCTCGGCCAGTAAATCATGCTGCGCCTGTTGCGGATCGATCCCCGTGGCGATCCGATCATCAATCTGCTTCTGCACCAATGGCGTCAACACCCAGCCAGGGCAAATGGCATTGCAGGTGACAGGCGTGGTGGCCGTTTCCAGCCCGACCACCTTGGTCAAGCCGATCACGCCATGCTTGGCGGCCACGTACGCCGCCTTGCCGACCGAGCCGACCTGGCCATGCACCGAGGCAATGTTGATGATCCGCCCCCAGTTCTTGGCTCGCATGCGCGGCAGGCACAGGCGGGTGCTGTGAAACACCGAGGACAGGTTGATCGCGATGATCGAGTCCCAGCGCTCCACGGGAAATTCTTCCACCGAGGCCACGTGCTGGATCCCGGCATTATTGACCAGGATGTCGATGCCGCCGAACTCGCGTTCGGCGTAGCTGACCATGTCGGCAATCTGCGCCGGGTCGCTGACATCGGCCGGGTGATGGCCGACCTTGCCGCCGTATTGCTGGACTTCGGCGATAACCGCAGAGGCATCGCCGAAACCGTTGAGGACCACGTTGGCGCCAGCCTTGGCCAGGCTGAGGGCGATCCCCAAGCCGATGCCGCTGGTGGAACCGGTAACCAGTGCGGTCTTGCCCGAAAGAGTCGTCATGAATACCTCACACAATGCCAGTGGCGTAGAAAGTGCCGATCACCACAAAAACCGCCAGGGTCTTGATCAGCGTAATACAGAAAATGTCTTTGTAGGCCTCGCGGTGGGTCAGGCCGGTGACCGCCAGCAAGGTGATCACCGCGCCGTTGTGCGGCAAGGTGTCCATGCCGCCGCTGGCCATCGCGGCCACCCGGTGCAACACCTCCAGCGGGATGTTGGCGGCGTGGGCCGCGGCGATGAAGTCATTGGCCATGGCCGCCAGCGCGATGCTCATGCCGCCCGATGCGGAACCGGTGATGCCGGCCAGCAAGGTCACGGTCACGGCTTCGTTGACCAGCGGATTGGGGATGCTTTTGAGCCAGTCAGCCAGCACCAGGAAGCCTGGCAAGGAGGCGATGACCGCACCAAAACCGTATTCCGACGCAGTGTTCATCGCCGCCAGCAACGATCCGCTGACCGCAGCGCGACTGCCCTCGGCCAATTTGCCGCGAATCGCCTGGAAGCCAAACACCAGCACCATGATGATGCCGACCAGCAAGGCCGCCTGAACTGCCCAGATTGCGGTCAGTTTGGCGATGTCGGTGGTCACCGGCGTGGCCATGCCCGGCAGCGCGAGGCTGTGGGTCTTGCCGTACCACTGCGGAATCCACTGGGTGAACAGCAGGTTCATGATGCCCACGGCCAGCAGCGGCGACAGTGCGATCCACGGATTTGGCAGCTTGATGTCGGCCGCGGTTTCCGGCTCGTTGCGCAGTTCGGTGCCATAGCCTTCACCCGCAGCTTGAGCCTTGTTGCGCTGGCGCTGAAGAAACAGCATGCCGGCGCAGAACACGAAAATCGCGCCGATCACACCCAGCCACGGTGCCGCCCAGGCGGTGGTGTTGAAGAAGGTGCTGGGGATGATGTTCTGGATCTGCGGGGTGCCGGGCAGGGCGTCCATGGTGAACGAGAACGCGCCAAGGGCGATGGTCGCCGGGATCAGGCGCTTGGGAATATTGCTCTGGCGAAACATTTCAGCGGCAAACGGGTAGACCGCAAACACCACGACGAACAACGACACGCCGCCGTAAGTGAGCAGGGCACAGACCAGCACGATCACCAGCATCGCCTGGCGAGTGCCGAGCAAGCGAATGGCGGCCGCGACGATGGAGCGCGAGAAGCCCGACAACTCGATCAGCTTGCCGAACACGGCGCCGAGCAGGAACACCGGAAAATACAATTTAATGAAGCCGACCATTTTCTCCATGAACACCCCGGTGAAGGCGGGGGCGACGGCGGAAGGGTCGGTAAGCAGAACGGCGCCGAGGGCGGCAATCGGGGCGAAGAGGATAACGCTGTAGCCACGGTAAGCAGCCAGCATCAGCAGCGCTAGGGCTGCCAAGGCAATGATCACACTCATGGTGTGTCTCCTGGATTGTTATTTTTGTAGGGTGGATCTTTTGTGGGAGAGGGCTTTAGCGAGATTCGTGCCATTAACTTAAGTTATTGAAATATATGAATAAATTTAAATTTTAGGGGCTGGCGAAGAAAGAGTCGTCTCTGTTCTGAGACTTTCGTGGGTTGCAATGGCCTCATCGCGAGCAAGCTCGCTCCCACAGACTGACCGCGCCGTACCTGAGAATGAGGTCGAATGTGGGAGCGAGCTTGCTCGCGATGCTCTGTCTACAAATGGAGATTTATGTCTTGTTATAGAGACTCGGCAATCCCCAATGCCACCATCTTCTTATACAAAGTAGACCGTCCCAGCCCCAACTGCGCCGCCGCTTCGATCACCTTCCCCCCACATTGCGCCAGGGTGGCTTCAATCAACTGCCGGTCAAACCGCTCCCGGGCTTCACTAAAGGTCTCGTGCGCGACTGGCTCCATCATCAGCGGCGTCGCACGCTCCACCGGCGTAAAGGTGCCGATCGCCGCACGGATGTCTCCGGCGTTCAACACCAGGTCATCGCTGAGCAATGCCGCGCGTTCCAGCACATTACGCAGTTCGCGAATGTTCCCCGGCCAGGCGTGTTGCCCCAGCAGTTCCAGCGCCTCGGGGTTCAACTCATGCTGGCTGCGCAACTCCTCAAGGATCGCTTCGCTGAGGGCGGGCAAATCGTCGAGACGATCTCGCAGCGGCGGTACGTTGATCGGCAGCACGTTGAGTCGGTAATACAGGTCGGCACGGAACTCGCCGCGCTTGATGGCCGCTTCCAGATCCGTAGAGGTGGCGGCGATGACGCGCACATCACTCTGGATCACTTCATTGGAACCGACCGGCTCGAACTCTTTTTCCTGCAGCACGCGCAGCAGTTTGCTTTGCAGCGGCAGCGGCATGTCGCCGATTTCATCGAGGAACAGCGTGCCGCCCTGAGCGATCTGCAACTTGCCGGCCCGGCCCTTGCGATCCGCGCCGGTAAATGCGCCCGGTGCGGTGCCGAAAAACTCGGCTTCCAGCAACGACTCGGGAATCGCCGCGCTGTTGATGCTGACAAAGGCCTTGTGCGCCCGGGGTGAAGCACCGTGGATCGCCTGGGCCAGCAGCTCCTTGCCGGTGCCGGTTTCGCCGAGCAACAACACCGGTGACTCGGCGCTGGCACTGCGGCGGGCGCGGCGTTTGACTTCCAGGCTGGCGGCGCTGGTGCCGATGAAATGGGCGAAGTTGTATTTGGTCTGCCGCGCGCGCAGCAGCGAGCGGGTCGAGGCCAGTTCTTCCTGCATGCTCAGGTAGCGCTTGAGCATCGGCGAGAGGCTGTGTAATTCGTCGAACAGGGCAAAACCAATGGCACCGATCACGGCGCCGGCATCGTCATGGATCGGCAGGCGCATCACCACCAGCGGTTCCTTGGGTGTGTCTTGCATGTCGAGCAAGATCGGTCGTCCGGTGCGCACCACCTCGCGCAGCAAACTGCCGGGGATCACGCTTTCGCAGGCCTTGCCAATCGCGCCTTCGGCCGACTCCAGGCCAAATCGCCGGGCATAACGCTCGTTCATCCAGACGATGTTGGCGTCACGATCGACAATCACCGTGCCCTCGCTGGACTGCTCGATGATCTCGAACAGCGAACGGATCGCCAGCAAGCGAACTCGCTGATAATCCTTGAGGCTTTCGGTGGTGTTCATGGCGCAGATCCTGATGGTGTGTTGCTTGTAGTGGCCTCTTCGCGGGCAAGCCCGCTCCCACACTTAACCGCGTCCGACTGGATGCTTCGGTCAACCGTGGGAGCGGGCTTGCCCGCGAAGGCAGCGATACGGTTCATCGGCAAGCACGCGATTATGGTTGTTGCAGATGCGCTGCCGCCAACAGCTCTTTGGTGTACGGGTGCTGCGGCGATTCAAACACCTCATGGCTGGCACCGCTTTCCACCACTTTGCCGTCCTTGATCACGATCATGTCGTGGGCCAGGGCGCGCACCACCGCCAGGTCATGACTGATAAACAGGTAGGTCAGGCCGTGCCGTTCCTGAAGCTGGCGGAGCAGGGCGACTACTTGTTTTTGTACCGTGCGATCCAGCGCCGAAGTTGGCTCGTCGAGCAATATCAGCGCCGGTTTCAGCACCAGGGCCCGGGCGATGGCGATGCGTTGGCGTTGGCCGCCGGAAAATTCGTGCGGGTAACGATGGCGGCTTTGCGGATCCAGGCCCACTTCCTCCAGTGCACGAATCACCTCGGCCTTGCACTCCTCAGCCGTCAACTGACTGTGGACTTCCAGCCCTTCGCTAATGATCTGCGCCACGGACATTCGCGGGCTGAGGCTGCCATACGGATCCTGGAACACCACCTGCATCTTCTTGCGCCAAGGCCGCAGCTGCTTTTGCGTCAGGCCGTCCAGCGCCTCGCCCTGAAAACGGATGCTGCCTTCGGAGTCGAGCAAGCGCAGGATCGCCTGGCCCAGCGTCGACTTGCCCGATCCGGACTCGCCGACGATGCCCAGGGTTTTGCCACGCTGAATGTTGAGGCTGATGCCGTCCACGGCCTTGAGGTACGTCTTGCGCTGGAACAGCCCACCACCGAGGGCGAACTGCACGCGTAGATCGTCCACTTCCAGCACGTTTTCGCGCTCGTCACGGGGCAGGGCTTCGCCTTCCGGCTCGGCGTTGAGCAGCACACAGCTATAAGGATGTTTGGGTTCGGTAAACAGCGTCTCGCAGGGGGCCTGCTCGACGATCTCGCCGGCCTTCATCACGCACACCCGCTGGGCGATGCTGCGCACCAGATTGAGGTCGTGGCTGATCAGCAACAACGACATGCCGAGCCGCTGCTGCAGGGACTTGAGCAGGATCAGGATCTTGCGCTGTACCGTCACGTCGAGCGCGGTGGTGGGTTCGTCGGCGATCAGCAGTTCCGGCTCGCAGGCCAGCGCCATGGCGATCATCACGCGTTGACGCTGACCGCCGGACAGCTGATGAGGATAGGCCTTGAGCCGCTCTTTGGGATTCTGGATGCCCACCAGGTGCAGCAGCTCAAGAATTCGCGCCTGGGCAGGTTTGCCGACCAGGCCTTTGTGCAGCAGCAGGGTTTCGCCGATCTGCTTTTCGATGCTGTGCAACGGATTGAGCGACGTCATCGGTTCTTGAAAAATCATCGCGATGCGGTTGCCGCGTAACTCACGCAATACCTTGGCCGGCGCTCCGAGCAGTTCCCTGCCGCGATAGCGGATGCTGCCGGTGGTTTCGGTACCGGTCTCGGGCAGCAATTGCAGAATCGAATGCGCCGTCACCGACTTGCCGGAGCCCGACTCGCCCACCAGCGCCAGGCACTCACCGGGGCGAATGTCCAGGCTCAGGTTGCGCACCACCGTCTGGCCGCTGAAGGCCACGCTGAGGTCACGGATTTCGATCAGGTTGATACTCATAAATGGTCCGTCTCAAGATCGTGGATCAAACGCATCACGCAGCGCTTCGCCAATGAACACCAGCAAGGAAAGAATCAGCGCCAGGGTAAAAAACGCCGTCAATCCCAGCCACGGCGCCTGCAGGTTCTGCTTGCCCTGGCCAATCAACTCGCCCAGCGACGCGCTGCCGGCGGGCATGCCGAAACCGAGGAAATCCAGGGCCGTGAGGGTGGAAATCGCGCCGGTGAGAATGAACGGCAGGTAGCTCAAGGTCGCGTTCATCGCATTGGGCAGAATGTGCCGCACGATGACTTTGCGGTCGGTGAGGCCCAGCGCACGGGCGGCCTTGACGTATTCCAGGTTGCGCCCGCGCAGGAACTCGGCGCGCACCACATCGACCAGCGCGAGCCAGGAGAACAGCGCCATGATTCCCAGCAGCCACCAGAAATTAGGCTCGACGAACCCCGACAAAATGATCAGCAAGTACAGCACCGGCAACCCGGACCAGACCTCCAGCAAACGCTGACCGATCAGATCGACCCAGCCGCCGTAGTAGCCCTGCAACGCACCGGCGGCGATGCCGATCAGTGCGCTGACAAAGGTCAGCATCAGCGCAAACAGGATCGAGACTCGCGCGCCGAAAATCACCCTGGCCATGACGTCCCGGGCCTGGTCGTCGGTGCCCAGCCAGTTGACGCTGGAAGGCGGGCTCGGCGCAGGTTTGTCGAGGTCGTAGTTCGGCGTGTCGTCACTGAACGGAATCGGTGGAAACAGCATCCAGCCGCCATCCTTTTTAATCAGCTTCTGCACGTAGTCACTGCGATAGTCAGCCTGGAACGGCAATTGCCCGCCGAACTCCTGCTCGGTGTGACGCTTGAACACCGGGAAATACCATTGACCCTGGTAACTGACCACCAGCGGTTTGTCGTTGGCGATCAGTTCGCCGCCCAGGGTCAACAGGAACAAGCCGACAAACAACCACAGCGACCACCAGCCCCGGCGGTTCTTCTTGAAGCGTTCAAAGCGACGACGGCCTAACGGCGAGAGCTTGAACATCAGGCATTCCTCGCGGCGAAGTCGATACGCGGGTCGACCAGGGTGTAGCAAAGATCGCCGATGAGTTTTATCAAAAGACCGAACAGCGTGAAGATGAACAGCGAGCCGAACACCACCGGATAATCCCGCGACACGGCGGCTTCGTAACTCATGCGTCCGAGGCCGTCGAGGGAGAAAATCACCTCGATCAGCAGTGAGCCGGCAAAGAACACGCTGATGAACGCCTGGGGAATCCCCGACACCACCAGCAGCATCGCATTGCGGAACACGTGGCCGTAGAGCACACGCCGTTCGCTCATGCCTTTGGCGCGGGCAGTGATGACGTATTGGCGTGTGATTTCATTGAGAAACGAGTTCTTGGTGAGGATCGTCAGTGTCGCGAAGCCGCCGATCACCAGCGACGTCACGGGCAATACCAGATGCCAGAAATAGTCGGCGATCTTGCCCACGGTTGACAGCGAATCGAAGTTGTCCGACACCAGCCCGCGCACCGGAAACCAGTTCAGCGAGGTGCCACCGGCAAAGACCACGATCAGGAACATCGCGAACAGGAACGCCGGCATCGCATAACCGATGATGATCGCGGTGCTGCTCCAGATGTCGAAATGACTGCCGTGGTGCACAGCCTTGCGGATGCCCAAAGGAATCGACACCAGATAGGTGATCAGCGTGGCCCAGAGCCCGAGGGAAATGGTCACCGGCATCTTTTCCAGGATCAGGTCGGTAACGGTCGCGCCACGGAAGAAGCTTTTGCCGAAGTCCAGGCGCGCGTAACTGGTGAGCATCAGCCACAGGCGTTGCGGGGCCGGCTTGTCAAAGCCGTATTGTTTTTCGATGTCCTTGATCAGTTGCGGGTCAAGGCCTCGACTGGCACGGGAGGTGCCGGACATGGTCTCGCCGGAACCGCCGCCGACCGTCGCGCCACCGATGCCTTGCAGATGCGCGATGGCCTGTTCCACCGGACCGCCCGGCGCCGACTGGACGATGATGAAGTTGACCAGAAGAATGATCACCAAGGTCGGAATGATCAGCAGCAGGCGCCGCAGTATATAAGCCCACATCAATGCGGCCCTCCGGGTTTGCCACGGCTGATTTTCTCGGCGGTCATCTGCTGGTTGGTCAGCGGCGTGGTGCTGATTTCCCACCAGGTCTCGATGGCCTCGTCATTGCTGGCTTGCTCGTTAGGCATGCCGAAACGGTTCCACCACACGGTGGAGGTGCCCGGCGGGTAGTAGTTGGGAATCCAGTAGTAATTCCATTGCAGCACCCGGTCCAGGGCGTGGGCGTAGCGCAGCATCTCGGGCTGGGTGGTGGCGCGGACCAGGCCGGTGATCAGCGTATCCACCGCCGGGTTCTTCAGCACCATGTAGTTATTGGCGCCGGGGTCGGTGGCCGAGATCGATCCGAAGTAGTTGAACAGTTCGCTCCCGGGTGAAGTGGTGACCGGATAACCGGTGACAATCATGTCGTAGTCGCGGCTCATCAGCCGGTTCACGTACTGCGAGGAGTCGATGCGACGGATGTTCATGTCGATGCCGATCTGCTTCAGCGTGCGTTTGTAAGGCAGCAGGAGTCGGTCCATGCCGTTCTGGCTGACCAGGAAGGTAAAGCTCAACGGCGTGCCTTCGGCGTTGACCAACTGATCGCCATCGGGTTTCCAGCCGGCCTGTTCGAGCAGGTCCAGGGCTTGCAGTTGTTTGTCGCGAATCAAGCCGCTGCCATCGGTCTTCGGTGCTTCGAAGACCTGAGTGAAGACTTCGTCGGGGATTTGTCCACGCAACGGTTCGAGAATCGCCAGCTCGCCGGCATCCGGCAGCTTGCGGGCGGCGAGGTCGGTGTTGGAAAAGAAGCTCTGCTGGCGGATGTACATGTCGCGCATCATCTGCCGGTTGCTCCACTCGAAATCCCACAGCATGGCCAGTGCCTGACGCACGCGGCGGTCCTGGAATATCGGGTTTTGCAGGTTGAACACGAAACCCTGGGCCGGTTGCGGCGCTTGCGTGGCCAGATGCGCTTTCTGCAGGCGACCGTCGCTCAGGGCCGGGCTGTCGTAGCCGATGGAATAACCGGTGGCGGAGAATTCGCGGTTGTAATCATAGGCGCCGCCACGCAGCACCTGGCGCGCGACGTCGGTATCGCCGAAGTACTCGATGCTGAAACGATCGAAGTTGTAGAGGCCGCGGCTGACCGGCAAGTCCTTGCCCCACCAGTCGGCGTTGCGTTCGAAGGTGATGCTGCGACCGGAGTCGACCTTGCTCACCTTGTAAGGGCCACTGCCCAGCGGCGCTTCGTACCCGCCGCCATTGGCGAAATCGCGGGTCTTCCACCAGTGTTCGGGAAACACCGGCAAGGTCGCGATGTCGAGGGGCAGGGTACGGTTTTCGTTGCTTTTGAAGTCGAACCGAACCGTCAGGGGCGATTCCACTTCGACGCCTTTGACATCGGCGAATTGCGTGCGATAGCGCAGGCTGCCCTGGGTCATCAGCAGGTCGAAGGTATAGCGCACGTCTTCGGCGGTGATCGGTGTGCCGTCGGCGAAACGCGCTTTCGGATTCAGGTAGAAGCGCAGGTACGAGCCGTCGTCCGGGCGTTCCATCTTTTGCGCCACCAGGCCATACACGGTGTAGGGCTCGTCCAGCGAACGCTGAGCCAGCGGTGAGTAGATCAAGCCGTCGATCTGCGTGACACCAATGCCCTTGTCGATGTACGGCAGGATATGGTCGAAATGGCCGATTTCGATGGCGGAACGACGCATCGTGCCGCCTTTGGGGGCTTGCGGGTTGGTGTAGGCAAAATGACTGAAGTCGGCGGGATACTTCGCCGGTTCGCCGTACACGGTCAACGCATGTTGCGGTGCGGCATTCACACCGGTGGCAGCCAATAACAGGGCCACGGCAGTGAACAATAATGTGGGGAAAGCCAGTCGCATTGTCAGCCTTAAAGCCGGGTGGTCGATAACCACAATTTGTACGCTACCGGCGCGTGCCTCGCCAGCCGTATCGCGTCACACAAACACAACGGCCCACCAAAAGGCGGGCCGTTGTGCGCAAAACTTCGCAGGCGTCAGTCCTGACGGCTGGTCACTTCCAGCAGGTGATAACCGAACTGGGTTTTGACCGGGCCTTGCACCACGTTGATCGGGGCGCTGAAAACCACGGTGTCGAATTCCTTGACCATCTGGCCTGGACCGAACGAACCCAGGTCACCGCCTTGACGGCTGGACGGGCACGTGGAGTTGGCTTTGGCAACTTCGGCGAAATCAGCGCCGCCCTCGATCTGGGCTTTGAGTTCGTTGCACTTGGCTTCGGAGGCAACCAGGATGTGACGGGCAGTGGCTTTGGCCATGGGGAAATACTCCTTTCAATATTCAGTAAAGTGTTGAGCCTACCGGATTCAGTGGGCTAATTCTCCCCCAAAGTTCCGCTCGGCCGTCCGGCGCCCGGTTACAGACCGGCATTTTTCAAGCGTTCGGCGTGCTGAACATACAGGGCCGCAGGATCAATGCCTTTGCGGACCAGTCCGGCCGTCTGGTTAAGGCTGTCCAGATGATCCATCGGGTAATCGGAGCGGATCACTTTCCCCAGATGGGAGCTGTAGCGACCGACCATGCCGTCATTCTGCTCGGCTTCAGTGGTGAAATAACCGGAAAAGGCGCGCAGAAACCCGTGCAGCGGATCGAGTGCGTTAAGTCCTTCGTCGAGAATGGTGCCCTGCAACGTGCCGCTCCAGGAGTAGTAGCGAACCCCATTAACCTGGTCGCGGCCCTTGCCGCCCCACGTCTTTGGCAGCCCTTGGGGGTATTTGTCGTTGAAAACTCCCACGCCCTCGGTGGTCAGTGAGTTGAGTGCGGCGATGGCGTTTTGCGGCATTTGATGATTGCCGCTGAGCAACGAGAGGAAATCGGCGAACAATGTGGCAACCGTGGCAGCGACATGCTCCGGCAGGCGGCCGGGCGTTAGCGCCTTGCGCAGGAAGTCGGCCAGTTCCGAGCCGTGGTTCGGTCCGCTGACGGAGGTTACCGAAGCGATAACCTCGGGTGCGACTGCTGCCGCGTAACGGGCAGCGAGTGCGCCCTGGCTGTGGCCGATAAGGTTGACCTGGCTGGCACCGGTGCCTTCCAGCACCCGTTCGATCTGTGCCAACAGTTGGTCACCACGGGCCTCATTGCTATGGGTAGCCGAGAGGTGAGGGATAAAGACCCTTGCACCGGCACTTCTAAGGGCCTGCTTGACGCCGTGAAAGAGTTCGACATTGCCGATGCGATCGAAGCCGAAGAGTCCGTGGATCAGCAGGATCGGGTACTGAGTGGTTGCATTCCGTAGCATGTTCATTCCTTTTTCTCGGTGTTTAGAGAGGTGGCTCAGAGGGGTGGATATGGGCTCACTCTAATGCACACTGGCAGCTCTGCGATGTATGAAGAGTCCGCTGTAACCTGATGAAAAAGTTATAGAAAGTGTAGGAAAACTCGAAATACCCTGAGGTCCTGTTCGGAATATATGGACATCTTTATGCACCAGGCGAGGCACATCGCAGCAACGGCCTACTTCCCGTAGGTCATTTGCCGGTCAGAGGATTCGCTTTTCAGATGCCAGCCCTCTGTCGAGGGCTGGTTGCATGGGAAGGCCTATGCCGGGAGTTGGACGCTGTCCCCAGCCCGGAGCCGGTCGGCGGCTTGGCGCAGTAATTGTTCAGTCGTGTCCCAGCCGAGGCAGCCATCGGTGACCGAAACCCCGTAACGCAGCGTCGGACTCAAGGGCTGGCAGCCTTCGAACAGATGACTCTCGATCATCATGCCTATCAGCGACTGGTCGCCTTGCAGGCGTTGCTCCAGCACGTCGTTGAACACGGCAGGCTGACGAGCCGGGTCTTTGCCACTGTTGGCATGGCTGCAGTCGACCATGATCCGCGCCGGGATCTTGAGTCGGGTCAAGTCACTGCGTATCTGCGCAACGTTGTCGCGATCGTAGTTCGGCCCGCGATGACCACCGCGCAACACCAGATGGGTGTCGGGATTGCCTGGGGTTTGAACAATCGCAGGGTGCCCCTGGCTGTCGACAC
Source organism: Pseudomonas sp. fls2-241-R2A-110 (assembly GCF_030209165.1). NCBI lineage: Bacteria > Pseudomonadati > Pseudomonadota > Gammaproteobacteria > Pseudomonadales > Pseudomonadaceae > Pseudomonas > Pseudomonas sp. fls2-241-R2A-110. Next base: position 68,192 of record NZ_JARVSN010000024.1, read on the forward strand.
CGAAATGACGATGTGGGTGGGCGGCCGAACGCATGGCGTCGCTGGCAACCGTGACGCCGCCATCGGTGCCGTTCTTGAAGCCGACCGGCATGCCGAGGCCGCTGGCCATTTCCCGGTGGATCTGCGATTCGGTCGTGCGGGCGCCGATAGCGACCCAGCTCAGCAGGTCGTCGAAGTAGCCAGCCGCCATCGGTTGCAGCAACTCGGTAGCAACCGGCAAGCCGAGTTGAAGCATTTCGCGCATCAGTTCGCGGGACAAAGTCAGGCCACCGGCCATGTCGTCACTGCCATCCAGGTGCGGGTCGTAGGCCAGGCCTTTCCAGCCGACCGTGGTGCGGGGCTTTTCGACATAGGCGCGCATCACCAGCAGCATTTGATCGCTGACGTCGGCGGCGAGGCGGGCGAGATTGGCCGCGTATTCGAGCGCAGAGTGCGGATCGTGAATCGAGCAGGGACCGACGATGATCAGCAAACGGGAGTCTTCACCGTTGAGAATCGCGCGAACAGCCTGGCGGTGCGCGGCGACTTGCTGGGTCAATGCGTTAGTGAGGGGTAGTTGCTGTTTGAGTTGCAATGAGCTGGGCAGGCGCAGGGTCAGCGCTTCATTGGCAGGGCTCAAGGTGGACAGCGGCAGAGCAGAGACGGACGAGTTCATATTCAGGCTTCCTGGACGGGCGGCGGGTTCGTTTCCGCGCGCTCGGCCCTACTGGGGTGTTCGACAATTAGCCGGATTGGCTGCGTGTGTGTGCTTGCCACCTGTGGGTGACCGATCGGAGGCGGCAGGCTGTCCCGAGCGGAGGCTGGTAAATCGCCAGGCGGTAAAACTGTCGTGACGGTAATAAGTGGCGTAGTTCATTTTCTGAATCCTCAAGGTGTCTGGTGTGTTGCTGAAAGTAATGGGGCTGAAAAAACAAAACCCCCGGTCGGGAGGCCGACCGGGGGTTGAGAATTCTCTGGTGGCGACCCGTTTAAAGTGGGCGCCGTGTGGGTATCAGGCGCGCCAGTGGCTAAACCAATACCCAAAATAAAAGCTGACCGGAGCACAAACGTCGTTCACCCGGGCAGCCGCAGCCGAGCGCGGGGCGCTGGCAGTACGAAGCGGTGAGAGGGCGTTGAACATGGTCTGTCTCCGATGGATGCGCCGAGCTTACTAGAGGCCGGTGCGCGGTTTCAATCAGAAAATGCTATCGATTGCTGACGGCATTTTCTATCGCTTGAGTGCGTCAGGGTTTATGACACACTTTGCCTTCAGCCCAACTTGCAGCGTTACCAGGACGAACCATGACGACACTGACCATTGCCGCCGCCCAGTCCATCTCCATTGCCGGCGACCTCGCCGCCAATATTGCCTGGCATCAACGCTTCATGCAGGTGGCGGCGGAGCAGGGCATCCAGTTGCTGGTCTTTCCTGAATTGTCGCTGACCGGATACGAGCGTGGACTGGCAGCGCAATTGGCGATTGCACCCGATGCCGAGGTGCTGCAACCGCTACGCGATTTCGCGAGGGAAGTCGGTGTGACGAGTGTGGTCGGAATGCCGATTCGCCTGTCGGACGATTCACCGGTATTGATCGGTGCGTTGGTCCTCGGCGCCGACGGTTCGTTCGGGGTCTACAGCAAGCAGCATCTGCATCCGGGCGAAGAGGTGGCGTTTGCGCCGGGAACGGGCGGTTCGACGTTGACGATCGGTGCTGACACGGTCGCGTTGGCGGTGTGCGCCGATTTTTCTCACGCCAGCCATGCCGCGGCAGCGGCGGAACAAGGCGCCAACTTATATGCCGCAGGCGTACTGATCACTGAAAATGGCTACGCGACGGACAGTGCCATGTTGCAAGGTTATGCGAGCGCCCATTCGATGGCCGTGCTCATGGCAAACCACGCTGGTGCAACAGGTGGATGGGAGTCAGCAGGGCGCAGTGCCATCTGGGCGCAGGATGGTTCGCTGATTGCAGCGGCGCCAGGTACCGGGAACCTGTTGGTGGTCGCCCGCCGCGACGCTACGGGCTGGGAAGGGCATATCGTCCCGGTTGCGCAAGCGTGACGGGGTTCCAGTTGCGTCCGGCAACCTCCGGGGACCTGGCGTTCGCGCGTGGCCTGACCTGTCGCAACATGCTGCGTTATTACATTCAGAATGATTTGCTCTGGCTGGACGAGGCGTTCGATGTGGCTTGGGCCGGGCGCGAGAACTGGTTGATCGTCCGTGACGATGTCCTGCTGGGCTATGTGAGCCTGAGTCGTGATGCCAAAGCCCTGTATATCCGCGAACTGCACGTGCTCGAAGCATTTCGGGGGCAGGGAGGCGGTTCCTTGGCGATCGATCAGGTATTCGCCATGGCAAGCAAGGAACGGCGTCCGGCATTACGCCTGACAGTTTTTGAAACGAATCCGGCCAAAGCACTTTACGAACGAAAAGGGCTGAGGGTGGTCGGTCAGGACGAGTGTTTCCTGAGAATGCAGCGCGATGTCGATGACCTTCATCGCTGAAACGCACTTGTGACAAGCCTTTCAAGATGTATTGAAACTTTTTATATGACGCTTGCCGCTAGGTCTGCCAGTTGCTTTTTGCTAAGGTGTCCGGCAACCCAATAAGACCATATCGCGAGGTGTCTGCTTGATTAGGGTGCTAGTAGTCGATGACCATGATCTCGTTCGTACAGGCATTACACGAATGCTGGCTGACATCGATGGCCTGCAAGTAGTCGGCCAGGCTGAGTCCGGGGAAGAATCCCTGCTCAAGGCGCGTGAGTTGAAACCCGATGTGGTGCTGATGGACGTCAAGATGCCCGGGATCGGCGGTCTTGAAGCCACGCGCAAATTATTGCGCAGCCACCCGGACATCAAAGTCGTAGCAGTCACCGTGTGCGAGGAAGATCCGTTTCCTACGCGCCTGTTGCAGGCGGGTGCCGCCGGTTACCTGACCAAAGGCGCAGGTTTGCCGGAAATGGTCCAGGCGATCCGCCTGGTGTTCGCCGGCCAACGCTATATCAGCCCGCAGATTGCCCAGCAATTGGCGATCAAATCCTTTCAGCCGACTAACGATTCGCCATTCGATGCATTGTCGGAGCGCGAAATCCAGATCGCATTGATGATTGTCGGCTGCCAGAAAGTACAGATCATTTCCGACAAGCTCTGCCTGTCGCCAAAAACGGTCAATACTTATCGTTACCGCATCTTTGAAAAGCTTTCGATCAGCAGTGATGTCGAGCTGACGCTGTTGGCGGTTCGTCACGGAATGGTCGATGCCAGCCTCTGAAAATGACTGAAGTCTTCGATCCCAGCGCCTTTCTGTCGACGGTCAGTGGGCGTCCCGGCGTCTATCGCATGTTCGACAGCGATGCGCGCCTGCTGTATGTCGGCAAGGCCAAGAACCTTAAGAATCGCCTGTCGAGCTACTTTCGAAAGTCCGGTCTTGCGCCCAAGACGGCGGCGCTGGTCGCCCGTATCGCTCAGGTCGAAACGACCATTACGGCCAACGAAACCGAGGCGTTGCTGCTTGAGCAGACGCTGATCAAGGAGTGGCGTCCGCCGTACAACATCCTGCTGCGCGACGACAAATCGTATCCCTACGTTTTTCTTTCGGATGGCCAGTTTCCTCGCTTGAGCATCCATCGCGGGGCGAAAAAGGCCAAGGGCAAGTATTTCGGTCCCTATCCCAGCGCGGGTGCGATTCGCGAAAGCCTGAGCTTGTTGCAAAAGACTTTTTTCGTTCGCCAGTGCGAAGACAGCTATTACAAGAACCGTACGCGTCCTTGTCTGCAATACCAGATCAAGCGCTGCAAGGCGCCGTGTGTCGGGCTGGTTGAGCCAGAGGTGTACGCCGAAGACGTTCGTCACTCGGTGATGTTCCTTGAAGGCCGCAGTAATGCGCTGACGGACGAGTTGTCCGCGGGCATGGAGGAAGCGGCGATCAATCTCGAATTCGAGCGCGCCGCCGAACTGCGCGATCAGATCTCCCTGCTGCGCCGGGTTCAGGATCAACAGAGCATGGAGGGCGGCACAGGCGATATCGATGTGATCGCCGCGTTCGTCAATCCGGGCGGCGCCTGTGTGCACTTGATCAGCGTGCGTGGTGGTCGAGTGCTGGGCAGCAAAAACTTTTTCCCGCAGGTCGGTATCGACGAAGACGTTTCCGAGGTCATGGCCGCGTTTCTGGGTCAGTACTTCATCACCAGTCCAGAACGCGACTTGCCGAGCGAACTGATCGTCAACGTGGTCCACGAAGATTTTCCGACGCTGATAACGGCCATCGAAGAGCTGCGCGGTCGCGAGCTGACCATCAGCCATCGAGTACGTGGCACCCGGGCGCGCTGGCAGCAATTGGCCGTCACCAATGCCGAGCAGGCGCTGGGTGCACGTCTGGCCAATCGTCAGCACGTCGCCGCCCGTTTCGATGCCTTGGCCGAAGTGTTGAACCTGGACGAGCCGCCGCAGCGTCTCGAGTGCTATGACATCAGCCACTCCAGCGGCGAAGCAACCGTGGCCTCATGCGTGGTGTTTGGCCCGGAAGGCCCGATCAAGTCCGACTATCGTCGTTACAACATTGAAGGCGTCACCCCGGGCGATGACTATGCAGCCATGCACCAGGCTCTGACCCGGCGCTTCAGCAAACTCAAGGACGGGGAGGGCAAGCTGCCGGACATTCTGTTGGTGGACGGCGGCAAGGGCCAGCTGTCCATGGCTCGCGACGTACTCAATGAGCTGGCGGTGCCTGACCTGATTTTGCTGGGCGTGGCCAAGGGCGCGACTCGCAAGGCCGGTTTCGAAACCCTGTACCTCAACGACGCAGCCCACGAATTTACCTTGCGCGGCGATTCCCCCGCGCTGCATTTGATTCAGCAGATACGCGACGAAGCTCACCGTTTTGCGATTACCGGGCACCGCGCTCGCCGAGGCAAAACCCGGCGTACGTCGACGCTCGAGGGCGTTGCAGGGGTCGGACCGACGCGTCGCCGCGATTTGTTGAAACATTTTGGTGGATTGCAGGAGCTGTCTCGTGCCAGCATCGAAGAGATCGCCAAAGCACCCGGAATCAGTAAAAAGCTCGCAGAGTTGATTTATGCAAATCTGCACAGCGAGTAGAATGCCACCTCACCTCGTAGCCAGTTGTGCCGATGAATATCCCTAATCTGATTACCGTTCTACGCGTCCTGCTCATCCCGATCTTCATTTTACTGTTCTACCTGCCTTATCAATGGAGCTACCTGGCCTCCGCCTCGGTGTTCGCATTCGCCGCCGCCACAGACTGGCTGGACGGTTATCTGGCGCGGCGTCTGGAGCAGAGCACGCCGTTCGGGGCGTTCCTTGATCCGGTGGCTGACAAGCTGATGGTGGCCGTTGCGCTGGTGTTGCTGGTGCAAGAGCACGGCAACCTGTGGCTTACGCTGCCAGCCGCCGTCATCATCGGTCGCGAAATTGTCGTCTCGGCGCTGCGTGAGTGGATGGCCGAACTCGGCGCTCGCGCTCACGTCGCCGTGTCGAACCTGGGCAAATGGAAAACCGCCGCGCAAATGCTCGCGCTGGTGATCCTGCTGGCCAATCCATCCGACTTCTCCTTTTGGGTCTTGGTGGGTTATGCCTTGCTGTTGGTGTCCGCAGGCCTGACTTTATGGTCCATGGTCCAATACCTGCGGGCGGCCTGGCCACATCTGAAGACCGACGTGGAAAAGAAATAAAACTTTTTTGAATCAAAGGGTTGACGGGGCTTCTGGATTCTATAGAATGCGCCACACCAAGACGCGGGAATAGCTCAGTTGGTAGAGCACGACCTTGCCAAGGTCGGGGTCGCGAGTTCGAGTCTCGTTTCCCGCTCCAAGTTTGTACGCATTTGATGTTGAGCAACATGACAGCAAATGTAAGTGGCCGAGTAGCAAAATGGTTATGCAGTGGATTGCAAATCCACCTACGCCGGTTCGATTCCGACCTCGGCCTCCACTATAAATAGCCCCGTAGATCAACGATCTACGGGGTTTTTTATTGCCCTCGGGAAAGTGGCGTGTTCCGCAATTTTTGGGCGGTGTTCCGCAACTGCGAACGATGGGGGTACCTAGGATCAGAGTAGTGTCAGGCCGCAATCGGCCAAAAGTGGCTGATAACACATCAGGAGATCCAGATTGGGTCATTGAGGGTGAGAAATTCATGAACAAGCCACTTAAACCCCCTAGGAAAAGGGATAGGTAAAAGGATATCCCGGAGGTGTTTTCCTCAGAGATTTAGAGCCTGCCGCTTCTGTCTGCTGTGGAGCTTCCGGGGGGAGCGGGGACGCAAGTTGATGGATGCTGCGTCCCGAGAAGCGTATGTGCCGGCGCGAGACCTAGACATCGAAATCCCCTCCAGCACCGACCGTGGCGTACCGAGGTTCCCTGAGGTAGAGTGCGATTCGGGAGGCGCGCCCGTTCTGGCTGCGCCCGGATCCAATGCTGAAGTAAGGAAACAACGCCTTGATCACCCTTGCCATATTAGGCTTTCCGGATATCTATAACCGGCTGACTAATCTATATCCAGCCAAACCTTGGCTTAAAGTTGTAGAAAATATTAGTAAACTATCAAAGCAGTTCGCTGGTCGCGGCGGCCAAGAGGAATTAGATAGCTCAGTCGCCTTTGGCCTGACGTTCTGGGAGAGGCATAAGTACGCACTAAGTGCAGGTTACGAATGGAACACAATGTATCAGACTATGCTATTCGTTCAGCGGGTAGTAGAGCTCTGCGAAGCTGTCGATCGTGGTGAGCCGGGGCCAAAGGAACTGAAAAAACGATTTGAGGGAGCATTCAAACTTTCTAGCGATATGCGTGCTTTGCAGTATGAGCTCTACATGGCCTATGTGCTCACGTCTAGGGGATGCACTATCGACTGGCCAGAAGAAAGCAAGGGTAAGGAGACCTTCGACTTATTGGTCTATCCGCCTGGAGGCCTAGAGCCCTTTGAGCTTGAGTGCAAGTCCTTCGCAGGCGATAAAGGATTCGCGGTACGCCTTGCTGACGGGCACCGTTTGATAGGTGCTTTGCTGGAAAAGATTTCGCTGGGAAGGCTTCTCCCAGCCAAGAAAGATTTCGCAAGCATCTTGACCATTGCGTTGACTGAATCCGTGCCCACGGACGAAAAGAGCTTCCAGACATTCGTTGTTAATCTAGCCAGCGAGATCGAAGCCAAGGGAAGCAATTTAGAAGGCATCGGTTTCTCGGTCACTGAAGACTTTTGTCCTCTGGTTGGCGACCCTATGGATGAGGGCGCGTGTTTTAACGCTTCGCAGTCCCTACCTGGCTCAGTAGCTGCTTTCGTAGCGTGTCATAGCCCAGAAGACAGGTTGAAAGGTATTAGGGTTGTATACGCTGGAGATGTCCGGATCTGGACGGAAGTGGAGAAATTATCCAAGCGAGCCTTAAATAAACAGTTAACAGGTAAGCGTCCGGGCGCACTTGCCCTGCAGTTTATCAATGATACGATCGAACCCATTAATACCGCATTTGAACCCCAAAATAAATATCGTCTTCTTTCAGAAAAACTGCTTACTAAAGATCATGCGCTGATGCTTATAGTTACGAATAGTATCGAGCTATCTATTGAGAGTGTGTTCATTCCGTACAGAATAGACGCCTATCAACAAGAACATTGCACGCTTGCGGCATTTTACAATGATCAGCTCGACTATCCGATAGCGCAGATCAAAGCTCTACTTGACCCCCGATGATACTCGGTTCGTGCCCCCCATTGCAGCCCATTGGTAGCAAGGGAGCATATCCACTATGTAAGGCGGGAAACTCCGATCAAGTCAGCACTTGCAACCGGCTTGTGCTGAAGTGGCCTCCGTTCAGCCGCCTCAGCAAGCTTTGAGGATGAGTAGATGGTCTTCTCCGATATCGAATATGCCGGTAAGCGGAAGCAGAGCAGCCGTGCGTGCTTCCTGACAGAGATGGAGCAAGCCCTGCCGAATGGATGCGGAAAACGCGTTGCCTGCTGAGACTACGTTGCAATCGGAGCTGCATGGCTCACAACTAGGGATATCCTTTGTTTCTCTGAGCTTGATTGATAACGGCGTTCACGCAGCATGAATGTAGGCTGAACTAGACGATAATGGCGCCCATTAAAGTTAAGCTGACTGCAATGCTTTAAGCATCGGCACTTGGAGCGTATGTTCATAAATATAATATTATGGTGAGAGGAAGTGATGTCGAATATCACTGATATCGTTAGTGCAGTAGGTAGCGCAATTTCGGCTCTTGCAGCCTGCGTAGCTGCGATCGGCGTGTGGTACGCACGACACCAGTTAAAGACGAGTCGTGAGATTGCGCAGTTGCAGTTTGAAGACTCATTGGGAAAGGAATACCGCGAATTGGCCGGAGAGCTGCCGAAGAAGGCTTTAATGGGGGAGATTCTAACTGACTCTGAATACGAAGAAGCCTTCGACGAGCTGTATCGTTATGTCGATTTGACTAATGAACAAACTTCGCTCCGGGCGCATGGGCGAATTACTCCGGATGTATGGAAAAGTTGGTCGGAGGGAATTGAGGCGAACCTAAAACTACCGGCATTCGCGCGGGCGTGGATTGAGATCAAGACTAGATCTTCTGGCTTTGAGGAGCTTCGTCGGCTTGAACTAGAATTATTCCAGAGCGACCCCAAGGATTGGCATTGAGCCTTACTCCCGGTTAAAGGTTCGGTCGTTACCGTTAACTATCGAGCGGCAGCTATGGGTCGATTTATGCCTGTCACGACCGACCGAAATCGGCCAGGTGCGGTCATTCAGATGCGTCGCGAAAGTGGGGGCAATTCATAGCGGTTGAACGCGAAATCTCTCACTGGCAGCTTGTTGAATGGTAGCCGGCATATCCGTCGCAAATATTGCTACTAAGGAGCTTTAGACATGCGTTAGATTGGCTTCTAGGGCCTTCATTACCATTCGGCCCAGTTCATACGATGCTAACAGGGAGATTACGCCATGAGCCAATGGGACTGCGACGACCGACCAGAGTTGCCGCCTGAAGCAGGTAATCAGGATGTTCGAGAATTCGACCCTGATGATCAGTGGCTTCAAGATGCCCCTGAAGTCTTACAGATTGAAGCAATGCGGCAGTGGTTTTATGCTCGGTTTGAAGATCCTGCGAATTGCACACCCTACGAAAGTCGGGAGGGTGGATATCAGTTTATTTGTGGTGGCCCTCACGATCCAAACGAAGAGATACAGGAGCGTTTTTCACACGTCGTAGAATACGACGTGATGGAAAAGTTGATCAATGACTTGGTCCAAGAGTGTGGAGATGAATGGGCTGCGGTTGATCACGGAGATTGGGGATACGATGATATTTACTCAATGCTTCCAGAGGATCGCACTGACCCGCTGAAAATGTTGATTGAGCGTTTGAATAAAATTGAAGAAACGTTAACAGGGCCTGCCACTACTCAAGATTTTGTAATACAGCTATTGCATAGCGCAACAATAACGGCTTTAGAGGCTTATCTGTGGGATACGACTGCCTACTGGGTTACACAGAATGACGATATATTGCGGTCTTTTGTTAAAAGTAATGAAGACTTCGCGGGAGAAAAGCTGAAACTTTCAGACATATTCACCACAATGGAAGGCTTAGAGAAAAAAGTAATTGATTATTTACAAACCTTCATATGGCATCGTTTGGATAAAGCCAAGCCACTACTTGAAAAAACTCTAGGAATTAAATTCCCTGACATTGCACCATTCATGCCCGAAATTATAATCCGTCATGACATAGTGCACCGAGGGGGGCGTGATAAGGAGGGTTATCCTGTAAATGTCTCGTCAGCCGATGTTAGGCGAGTCGCTGATTTGGTAAAGAGCTTTGCAGAGGCGCTAGATGCTGAGCTCCTAAAAAACTTCCCTGTTGTACAAATGCCGGTTATTGTGAATTTGATCGATCCTTTTTAGAAAACCTTAGACACAGCGCCCGAGGCACGGATGAAGCGCTGCGCACTGAAATCAGATAAAATCTCCGAAATTTAAAGCTGCACCTACTGAGATACGGTTGATGAAATCTGACGATCTTTATAGTTTTCTAAGTGACCCAAAGTTGCTGGAGCTTATCGAGCTTAACAAGACAGCCGATAACGTATTTGATGTTGTAAATTTAAATGAAAACCAAAATTCGAGCGTATTGGCTTGGTGCATGAACCCCAACGAAGGGCATGCTCAAGGCGATGCAGTTATCAAAGATTTTCTGGAGGCTGCATTTGAGGCAAGTGACAATTGCAGATTTGACAATAAAAAGTTTTTTGAAAAGTGGACTCTAGGCAGAATACGCACAACAAGTTTCGGTGCTGCTTTTGTAACGCGAGAATTTAAAATAAAGATCAATGATGGATCTAGCAATGGCAGACTGGATCTGTTTTTAGTAGATCCAAGAAACAAAATCCTCATAGCAATTGAAAACAAAGTAAAAGCTACGTTAGACGCTGGGCAGCTGGAACGATATGTAAAGTCAGTAAAATCAGAATTAGCCGATCGTCGGGTTTTTTCAGACTACGACCTCGCATTTGTAGTCATTGACAAAGATCTTGAGTCGTACTCTGAAGCCCATTTATCATCCCTTGGAAATCGCTGGTGCTTACTTGATTATCAGTGGCTTGAACCTTCAGCAAATCGAGCCCGGCACAGTCTAAATCGAGGAAACCAATCCGCGCAGCTCTTAGCTACTTATTGCCAAAGTGTAACCAGCTGGGAAAGCCCAGCGAGCAAGGCGCAGTCAGATTTGATGGCAGACATTGCGCTTTCTTACCCAGTAGTTATCGAAAGCATGCGTGAGCTTAAACGCATTCCGATGGAGACTTGGGAACACTCCACTCTCCAAGGGACGGTCGGAGAACTGATGATCTTTTTCTCTCAGCACAGACCGGTCTGCGAGAAGCTAATCAAAATTAGAGGAGTAACAAGCCTAGCGCAGAAGCTTGCCAAGGCTGCGCCTAGTTTGGCAGCGGAGTTTATCCAAGAAGGGAGTTATTGGGTCGCTCTGACATCTTCAAAAATCGGAAACTTCCAGCGTGATGAAGGTTGGCCGATATACCTCGACGTATATCGAGTCGCTAAAGTATCAACTCCATCAGCTCCAAAGTTTACGATCAAATTGGTGTGGCTAAAAAATGAATTCAACCCTCTTTCGTGTGACGAGTCTGAATTGCGTGCTAGTTTTGAATCCACATTCAGTGGCCTTAGCAAGCGACAGACATCTGACCGAAGAAGAATTCTCATCGCTGAGCACGTTACGCCAACTGAAGCGATTGATATTGCAGTCCAAACAATTGCTAAAATTGATGAAGTTCTAAATAAATTCTTAAGTAATAGGTAATTTTTTATTCACTCCCAAGCACCACACAGCTGATAGGAGTTTCTGACCTGTTGGCTGTAGTGATGCCTTTGGGGTCCGTCCGGAAGCTGGCTCAACGCATGGAGGAGCAATCCGATGGCCGCAGCAGTTCGCCAACCCCTGTGTATCCCTCCTAGCCTTAGACGCTATCCACCCTGCGAACTCTACCCATGAAACGTACGTCGCGAAGGGCCGCTTTGGGTCGTATTCTGCCTTTGGCCAGCGGCAGCTATATTGGCTCGATTTGTCTTCGCAGGGATAACCTACTGGTAGCAGCCCATCGCGGCCCTTAGTTATTTTGTGGGTCGCACAATTTCACCAACACGGCGATAAACCTTTTTTGTCATCTCCTGCGTTGAGTGGCCAAGCAGGCGACTAGCATGACTAATGTCGTCAATTTCGCTGGCAGCTTTTGGTCGGATGTCGCGGAATTGGAACTGGCGGATCGCGGCGGCAAGCGTTGCATCACCATCAGCCGCGGCCTTCGCGGCTGCTTTTTCTCGGGCTTCATCCCACCGATTTCTCAGCATTGCGTAACTCATTCGCAGGCCTGCCTGATTGGTAATCAGGCTTGAACTTCTGATGCCGGTCATGGCTTTGCGCTCGAGCAGGGCATCGAGGAAGGTGCTGAGCCCTGATGCGTCTGCGCCGTCGTGTAGACGGATGCGCAAGCGTTTCTCAGTCTTGCCCTGGCCTATCATCAGGAACCCGTTGTTCAAGTCGGCAGTTGATGCTTTGAGCACCTCGGCGGGGCGCTGGCCGGTCAGATAGGCTAGGTCCATTGCGTCTTTCAGCTCGGGAGGTGCCTCTGTGTAAACCGCATCCCAAACGATTTTGCCTGCGTAGAAGTCGCGGGGTGTTTCTTTGTTCCTGCGTAAGCGGGTGCAAGGGTTTGCCTTTTCAGTGAGCCCCCATTCGCGGGCAAAGGTGAATATGGTCGAGAGGAGGGCGATCTCGCGGTTGGCGCGCACCTTTGCTGTTCTGGCGTCGCGATACTGGGCGATCACTTGCGGGGTGACCGCATCTACAGGGGCTGACTCGAACGCGTTGCGTAGTTGTTTGAGGCCTTTCAAGTAGTCCTTTTGAGTACCGGGCTTCAGCCCAGGGATGACCTTTCTTTCGTAGTCGTCGAAAAAGTGATGGTCAGCATCAACGACCACCCAGACATTTGGCGGGTGTTTGACGGTTTTCACTTCGAGACGCTGGACATTCGTTACTGCAACACCAATCAGCGCCCGGGGAAAGCCGAGGTCAGTGGTGAGCTGGTCATTATGAACTGGGAACCGGCTGAGTTAGGAGGGCTGTTTTAGTCGGCACGTTTTTATTCGTGCTCAGGATGGAAACTTTCGGCGCGTTACGCTCCGGCGATGCGGAACGTCTCTACCTGAAGTTCGAGGTAGCATTGGAGGAACGGCTCAATTTGCTGACGTCGAGTTATAACAAGCCAGGAGCAGGAGGTTCTACCTCGCTGGGTTTTATCAGCTCAGGGCTCTGATTTCGCACATTACCGATGGCGCAGTCCACCTGAACCATTGGAACGCCTCGGTAGGCTCACCCTGTAGTAGCACCATCTGTTCGGCGCGCTCCTTGGGCGTGCCTAAGTCTAGCCATTCGCGCGCCAGTTCAGTCGATAGTGTCACCGGACGGCGGTCGTGAACTCGATCACGGTGATCGACCAGACGTACAAGGACCGCATCGCCCCGGGCAGTGTGAACGTTTTTTAGATCAGCTTCGACAGGCGGTACCGGAACGAAAATCGCGATCCTACGCAAATTTCAGGTCCGCTGACCAGCTAGCCGTTGCGCCCGCTGCACATATCTCTAAAATGAACCAATTTTGAATGTGGGTTGGGAATGCAGGACATCGTGATAGATCCTCAAGAGTCGGAACTTAGCCCTTTGCTGGCAGAATTCGGCTCTAGCAACACCGTTTTTCTCTCCTCGTTTCCTTCTGCTCCCAAGTGTATCGACCTATTTGCTGGGGCCGGTGGCTTTTCTCTCGGAGCCATTCGGGCCGGGGTAAACGTCATTGGCGCATTAGAGATAAATAAAAAAGCGGCTGAAACGTATGCTCAAAATATTTCCAAGTCTGCTGGAAAGTTAGTGCCAATTATAAATGCCGACATACTCCCTTTAGAGCCAGAAGATGCGCTTGCTCGATGGGGGGTTGTAGCAGGCGAGTGCGACATAATTATCGGCGGACCACCGTGCCAAGGTTTCTCTAGCCATCGCCTTAAGAATCAAGGCGTAGGGGATCCACGAAATGAACTATTGGCTCGATATTTCGATTACGTAAAGAAAATTAGACCTAGAGTCTTTTTAGTAGAAAATGTTCCTGGGCTTCTATGGCCACGCCACACTGAATACCTTGAAAATTTTTATTCGATGGGTAAAAACGCTAATTACGATATTTTTCCTCCAGTAGTTCTCAATGCTTGTGATTATGGTGTCCCCCAAAGTCGCAAAAGGGTATTTATACTTGGTATTGATAAAGATAGGCCGTTTGATATCGAGTGGCCCCCAGCTCCCACGCATGTAGCACCAGGTACTCCTGATAATATCCGAGAGGGAAGACCATTCTGGTTAAATGCTTCAGAGGTTTTCGGCAGAGCTCCGCTTGAAGACCCTAATGACAAGCATATGAATCATTCCGAGGCATTAATCGAGCTATTCAAAAATACGCCTATCAACGGCGGCAGCCGATCTGACTCCGGACGAGTCCTCAAGTGTCACCAAGGTCACGGTGGGCATAACGATGTATATGGGAGGATCAACCCATCTAAACCAGGTCCGACTATGACCACCGCCTGCATAAATCCGTCAAAAGGTCGGTTCGTACATCCAACGGAAAACCATGGAATTACTTTGCGCCAAGCAGCAAGATTTCAGACTTTTCCTGATAACTTTATATTCAGTGGAGGACTGATGGCTGCTGGCGAACAGATTGGTAACGCAGTTCCCATTCTCTTGGGGCAAGCTATCATTGAAAAAATCTCGCAAGCGCTTACGAGGGCGAGCTGATCAAGCCCGCCCTCAGTTTCACGGCTTCGGAAAACAAACGAAATCAACACCAATTCTAGCTCGCTGATAACCAGACTCTGCGAGAAATTTGTTCGCATAATCAGATCGCAACAACGCGAGAGACTCAAATTCCGTAGTAATCATATTTGGTATACCTTGGGAGTTTGGTCCAATGATCAAACCTGAGAATTTCGCATTTACAATGCTGCCTCCACCTAAAAGAAGCATGGTCTCAAGCTTCATCTTCCTTGTTGTCCCATCTGCAACTTCAAGCACAACAGGGGCACCATCTATAAAGAGGAAAATATCTCTTCCCTGAGTCGCTACCTCCAAACGCTTTTGTAAGCCATTTACAGGAGTTAATCTTATAGCACTGATTGGGCGATAAGGGTGTAACTCCTCATCCCATCCCGTGTTATTTTGGCCCTCGACAAGATCACAAGCCGGCGAGGCACACAACCAATAGTTATAACCTCCTTCCTTGGGAGCTCTAAAGACAACTCCCGTAGTCATCGCACCCTCAACATGAACATCGGAACATAAATATTCATTTAGTGCATGATATATATCTAAATGAGAAAGCCCAGACGCTTTCGCCATTCGAGATGCAGCTTCTACAGGTGTGCCGTTAACTTCATCAAGTAATTTGGCGCCAAAGCCGACTACGGTTTCATCAACCTCAAGTATGAGCTTTTCAAAAAGCCTGCTATATAAGTCTCTGATATGACTGCGGCGCTCGGCAACTGTCGTTGAGGCTATGATCCTCAGTAACCAGCCCGCTTGACGTCGGGGAGTTTCTAAGACCTTTGAGTCGACTGTAGTGCCAACTTTCTCTAGCGCCGCACGAGCATGAATCATCAGCAATCTTAGCGGTGAAGGATCCCAGGAAATAAGCGCAGCGTGCAACTGCTCTAGAAGTACGCTCACCGGGTTGCTTTTATTTACAACAACAGCAAACAAATTCCCTTCGGCAATCCACATTGGCTGTGCATCAGAAAAGCAGACTTCTACTTTCGCGCTGTCCTGACGCAGACGTAAAATCTCCGTAGATATTTTGCTTTCCAGATATTCTCGGCACAAAATACCAATAGCAGAGCGTGTAAGTGGCTTTTTTATCCCTTTTTCGTGTAATAGTTTGATTAGCTGTCGTGCACTACCACCTCTATTATCAGCCCCTAGAAAAGCTTGAATAATTTCTACATTACACTCAGCCTTAATAGCATCATAGTCGTCAGGATCGAGCTCTTCAAAAAAGTCATTGACTTCTTTTGATTCAATTGCACTTACCTCGCAGCCGCCTCCTAAGCTAAAGGCCACATCTCGTGCAACATCAGCAGGGGCAGCAGCTGTATAAATAATCACAAGATTAAAATGATTTGATCTTGCTAGGGATTGCAACACACCCAAAGCTCTTGTCGGATCCTCGGGATTATCTGGATCCAGATGAAAATCCAAAACCAATAGATCTGACTGATTTAGATGTTTTGCTCGTTCAAACTCTTCAGCCACATGAACGGCATTATCGACATCACACAGCCAGCCCTGTCCTCGGCAAAAATCAAATAAACTACTGGCGCGCTCATAATCAAACTTTCGACTATCCTGGCGAGCCATTTGGGCGTATGTAGGGAAGTCGTCGTCAAGCACTAGAGCGAAGCGAATAGGGTCGATAAAGGCTTCTTTCAATAATTCAGGGGTAATATCAGGCATCGAATCCATTCCGCAGCGTAATTACAAAGCAAGCGCCCGTCAGTAGCTTCCAAGGTTTTTCATTGGTGTAGGAAATTGTATGGCCGCCAGCCGCTAAAGTCTGTCGACATAAATACAGGCCAACACCGCGGCCGCGTATGCGTCTAGTGAAAAACAACTCAAATAAATTGCCTATATCATCTGTGTCGATTCCCGGTCCATTATCACAAATAACAATCGATCCATCTACGACATCAATTTCAACTATCTTTTCGCCGCTTGCAGGCAGCCAGTACAATGAATTATTAATTAGATTTATAAATACTGGAAATATTCTAGACGGGTATTCATAAAATCCCGCAGACTTAAATTTAGCTGAAACCTTTAGTGAGACTTTTAAGTCATCGAGAGAGCTAGAGAAAAAAGCTCTAAGATACTCTTCGACTTGTTCACCTGTTATTCGCTGTCGAATATCGTTGCCGGAGACCTGCATTTGAGACAAGAACCTGAGCCGCTCTACGAGCTCCTGTCTAGCCCAATTGGCTTCCGCATACTCCTTGGTCTGTTTTATATTCATTGGCAATCGGTCAAGGCTCGTTTGAAGGCGACGATCTAGTACGTGTAACTCATGGCTAAGTATTTCTACACTAATTCCAACCTGAGCTAGACTCTGAATCTTCTCCAGCCGACCTTCGAGAGTTTCAGTGCGGGCGCCCACATAAGCAAATGCACCGTCCAAATCTATCCCTTTGGAAAGTTGTTCTAAGCTTCTCTTGTATGCCTCATATCTTGCAGAGAAATCTTCACTCAGCTGAGCCCGGACTTCATCAATTTCAGAGAGTGCGGCACTCAAAGGCACGCGTCCCTCTTCAACCTCGAACAGTAAAGGAGCAACCTTTTTGTAAAACTCTTTCTGGTCAATCTGGATGTCATTTGTAATTCGTGTTTGCTCTAACGCTAGCATATCAATAATCGACCGCCGCCAACGTACGAGCTGGTCAGCAAGTGCGCTCTGACTACTTGCAAATCGATTTTTAACAACATCGATTGCTGGCTTAGCGTTAAGCCTTTCAGTTTCAAATGCCCATTCCCGCCGGACCGACTCTGCCATTTCGGCCAGTACTACGTATTGGTCCCTATACTCCCTGTACTTATCCTCAAATTTACCCAAAACCTTTGGCTTAGGTGGCAGCTTAAGTTCTGCTCGCATGTTCTCAAGCTCATCAACTCTATCTGATAGTTTCCATAGTTCTTCTAAATCTTGCTTGGCCAAAATGATTCTTAGCTGTTTTGCTAAAGAGTCAACCCGAGTTAGAGCCAGCTCCAGTTCAGGTAGTTGGTTTTTTACATGTTCTTTGAAGTTGCTTAGCTGACCGCTTCTGGCCTGTTTAGCGTTTTTTGCGGCAGCATTATTCTCAGCTTCTACTCCTGGCAGCAACTCTTTTCGCACTGGAGCATCGCCACCGAAATACCGTCGTGCAGTTACTTTGAGCAGGTCTATTATAAGGGACTGAATTGCTCTACTTGCCCCGTTATCAATTAAGCCCTCGCGTCCCGCCTTATCTCGTAGGTTTGGATTACCTGCGCGACTAATTGCTATGCGCCCAAAAATTCGCCTGCTCGACCAAAATTCACGGCCTGCATGAAATTGACGGCGCTCTTCAATTTTAAAAAAATCATTCTCGGGGCGACCGTATGGCATCACCCTAAGTCCATCTCTATAAACATTTAATCCGGAGTGACTTTCCGCTCGCTCCGTAACCTTTGCATAAATGTCTTCGCTGAGCGAACTGGTCCTTACCAGAGGTTCAAACGCGCCAATACAAAGTGAAAATTTTCCAACTCTATCTTTATATGATGTCGGGACAGGGTGTGAAGGCACGATTTCCACATTGCCAACATCCTTCCCAAAGACCGTCACTCTGCCAAGAAACACACCAAACTCATCAACACTACCAATTAAACTGTGATCTAGGCTTTCTATAAACTCAATTCCATAATCTTCTTCCTGACTAACTACTACTTTTTCCCCAGAGCGATCATGGACCACGACACGATATTGAAGAGCCTCATGTAAAGGGCTGTACGGGTCCGAGAAGCCTGACAATGTCCGTATCATGGACGCCTTTATAGAGGCTGACTCATCAGATGCTCCAGCAACACCATCAGAAACCCATGTTAATAGTGCAGAATTCAGCTCGGAAATTATAATGGCGGTTCCAGAATCCTTTTTCCCGCTCCAAACAGTCCATTCCGCTAAGAATTTTTCTACATCAAATTTCTGTTTTGCAGAGTATTTTATTTGACTCGATATTGCGTCTTTTATATTGTCTCGCTCCATAATCAACCTATCGAATTCGGTCCAAGCGAATTTCAACCGCGCTTCTCGGATAGGGTCATCGGGCGAGCCTGATAGATTTTCAAGTAGAGCTTTTTGCATTTCCGGCAAAAGGATTAAAAGATCCTTGGCTTCGTAGAAGCTTACTACAGGTAACTTGACATCCTGTAATAACAAATAAGGGTTTTCAAATAGCCGCCAATCCACTAGACAAGCAACAAAATCGTTGCCTGCCTGCTTAGAAACTATCAGGGCCGTGGCACCTAGCGCCGCGACAGACAACCTTCCAATTCCTTTTTGGCCCTGCTTAGGCCGCTCAGTTAAGCCTTTTCGTAGTTCTTTGGGTACCGGATCATTCCCTGCCTTTGACTCTGTGCCAACGACCAGCCACTTTTCGAGAAACTGCTCACGGGTCATCCCGTGGCCATCGTCCAGCATCACTGCAACGGGCACATCATCCCCGTAGATGTGCAGGGAGACCTCACGCGCGTAAGCGTCGTAAGCATTTTTCCATAGTTCGCTTACCGCAGTTGGGACGTCAGCAATCTGCTCACGCCCCAAATGGTCGATCGTTCGCGCTCGCGTTTGGAACGCAACAGATTCCTTCATATTTTTACTCAAAATGTCTTAATTTCCTTGGCATGCTAGCCTTTTCCGGACCATACGCTGAATGTCGATCGGGATTCCGGTGGGGGGATCCCTGCCTTTATGAAAAGACCATGCAGCTCGATGGGGATATGCATGAGCGAGCGCATACGTATGAGCTGGCTGGGTTTTACGCCACCAGATTCTTCAAGGACGGGCGCAGTAGAAGTACATTGCATAGGTTTACTATGCTACGTCAAACTACTTACTTCGTTAGCTTTGCTTGACGTGATCCTGAACTTACCGCGGGAAGGCTGGTGCCTATCCGATATCTCCCCCCCCTGAGCTTGGTCAAACGCTGACTGATCAGCCAGCGTCTCCCCCAATTGAATCCGGAGCTCCACGGACATTTCTGCCTACGTCCGGCGAGCACCGCAGTTCGACCCACAACCTCGGCTCCGTTATCCCAATCTCTAAGAGCAAGCTGATTGTATTCGGGGTGGTAGGGCTTTTTAACGTCAAATACCCCAACACAATCGGCGTGTGTTCGATTAGAGATCTTAGGTTCTGAGCTTTGACAAGCCTTGTTTAATGTGGCCCGCGTTTACGCCAATGGTGTCCAGCGCACCACGGATCTTATCGCGTCGGCTCCCTTCGAAAAAGAGCAAGCATAGTACCGGTAGTGCCCCTGGTGAGCAGTAATCACAGCTTGCTTAAAATTGCTGCGAGGCGAAGTGATTGCAGCGCATTGGCCACGCTGGCTAGGGTGTTGGGGGAGGGCTACGCCAAATCCATCATCGGAATGGCCTTTCACTAACGAAGATATGCGGCCACCATCAGCCTGCTTAGAGTGCAAATTTAGGGCCGCCGTAGGCCGGATCAGGCCATCGGAAAGGGGCTGAAACGTTGTATTTACAGGGAAGAAGTGGCCTATGGACACGGTAGCAGGATCTCGAATCTCTATCCTCGCCTCAAGATCGTGCCTGAATGACCGTATTGAACTGCCGATAACCTCACTCAGGCGTCATTAGGACTGCGAGCGTCAGCTTGATGAACTCCTCATTTTTGTCGATGGTGTCTAGGGCCCCACGAACATTATCGGCGACCTCACCCGACCCGCGCTGCTCGATCCAGTTCGTGAGTTCCAGGATGGCGGCTTCGAGAGCGAGCTGATTTTCGTTGATCTTGAATAGCAGAGAAGGGAGCAGGTCTGAATTTGGCTGCGGAGGCGCAGATCCAGAGCGCCAAAGGTACAGTTGGGCTGACGCCGAGTAGGAGTCAAGGGGAGAAGAAGACAGAAATCCGTTCCGCAACCCAAAACCCGCATCTTGAAAGCCGTGGGGTACAGGCCTTTAAAAATCAGTAGCTTGCGGAACGGTAAAGCTGCTAACCTATTGATATAGCTTGTTTTGTGGATGGATTGCAAATCCACCTACGCCGGTTCGATTCCGACCTCGGCCTCCACTATAAATAAGCTCCGTAGATCTATGATTTACTGAGCTTTTTTATTTAAGCAGTCCTGCAAGATTTTGTCTTGAAAACGGGATCTGCGAACTTGCTTCACCGGGACGGGATGTATATATTTCGTCCTCTGTTGCACAAGCGTCAGAACTGCCAGATGGTTATTTGTCAGTCTCCAGACTGCTACACCGCGCTACCGCCCGAATGGCGAAACTGGTAGACGCATGGGACTTAAAATCCCCCGCTCGTAAGGGCGTGCCGGTTCGATTCCGGCTTCGGGCACCATATATATCAAAGGCCTGCATGAGGAAACTCATGCAGGCCTTTGTCGTTTTTGCTCCGCAATTTTAGCGGCCAGTTATCGAACGGCACTTCTAAACAAATGGCTGGCCAGTAAAACCACGAGGTAATCTTTGCAGCCCGGTCATGGCAGTAAGCCGTTCCGTCCAGGCGGCGCGCCAGTCATTGGCGGTGTGAGTGGCTTTGGCTTTGCGGGCGGCGCGGCGTGCCGCGTTGCGTTCGGCCTTGCGCGCATCCTTGAATGCGTCGGTATTCCGGCAGCTTCTGCATTTGACGCGGGTTAGCACGTTGGTTGAGGTGAGTTTGCTACCTTTGTGACCGCAGGCCAAGTGCCCGCTGACTTTGAAGTGAGTGACCATCAGACGCCTCCTTCGTGACGTGTAGTCATTTGACACCCCGTGGTTGCAGGCGTTCGACAGCCCGGACAACAGACAAAAAAAATGGCCTGCATGCGGGCAGGCCAAGGGGGAGTTCATCAAAGGAGTGAGCTGACTTTAGGGCGCGCGGTGTGAACATAACGTGAAAGAAAAGTCGTAAATAAAAAAGCCCGGCGCCAGGCCGGGTTGGGGTATCACAGGAAATAATCAAGCAGGCACGCACGCAGTGACGATTAAGTCGCCGTTCGTGCGTGCTGAATCATGCCCTTTCTCGAAGGAAGAATCCGGATCAAATCATCTGAACCTTGGCAGCGGTGGCTCGACAGGTTTTAGCGAAGACAAGGTGTTTTGAATCAGCGGCTCGTCTTTTTCGATATCGTTCAGGCGATCACGGATTCTGAGGGCTGTCGGGTGCCCCCCTTGATGATCCACCCAGTCGGCAATTTCCTTGCACGCGGCAGCAAGTCTGGCCTGACGAGAGTCAAGCAGGGTGAGCAGGGTGGTGATGGACTCTTTTTCGGACATGGCAAACACCTCCGTTCAAGAAACCTGGTAAGCGGCAGCAAAAAGCCCGCGAGTGCGAGCTTTCTGCCATTGGGGTCGCTGGTCCATCAGCTGTTTAAGTATAGACCCGGGCTTCAGCCTTGTCGGACCTTCACTTGAGACCTGGCATTGAGCTGTCGGCATTCACGTCGGGCGTCTTCTTCAAGATCGAAACCGTCACCGATGAAACCATGGGTTCGAGTATCGGCGATGCGATACCAGACGGCGGCGTCGGGTGGCAGGTGGCTGGTTTCTCCGGCTCGGCGACCATGAATGATGATCTTGTTGCAACGCTTCACAACGAAAATGTCTTCCATGGCGTCACCGCAGCTTATTTGTGTCCACATCAACTATAGAAGTTCTTTGCGAAGGTGCAAAAAAGGATGGCTCAGTTCGTCGGTTCCGTCGCGGCGATCATCTTGTCCAGGAACATGGCCAGCCCGACTTCTTCAGCCCGCAGCCCTTTACGCGTCCTCGGCCGAGGCAGTTCGGCCAATGCGCCGAGCATGAAACCTTCGAGCACTGCCGGGTGGATGTAGCATTTGCGGCAGACTGCCGGGGTGTTGCCCAACTGTTTAGCGACGTCTTTTACCATCGCCACAACATGCCGTTTTGCATCCGATTCGGGCTCCCACTGCAGCTCTCGCAACACTGACAGTGCCAGCGCGCTGCCCGCCCAGGTGCGGTAATCCTTGGCCGTGAAGTCGGCGCCGGTGAGGGTTTGCAGGTAGGCATTGACGTCGGATGAGCTGACGGTGTGCCGCTCGCCGTGTTCGTCCAGGTATTGAAACAGGTCTTGTCCGGGGATCTCCAGGCAGCGCTTGATGATTCGCGCCAGGCGTCGGTCTTTCACGGTGATCTGGTGTTCGACGCCACTTTTGCCGCGGAACTGGAACAGGATCGCGCTGCCGTTCACTTCGACGTGGCGGCTACGCAGGGTGGTCAGTCCATAGGACCGATTTTCCCGGGCGTATTGCGTGTTGCCGACCCGGATCAACGTCGCATCGAGCAAAGTAATCACGGTCGCCATGACTTTGTCCCGACTGAACCCGGGCGCGTCGAGCAACGCTTCCAGACGTTTGCGCAACTTGGGCAATGCCTGGCCGAAATCCCTCAGGCGCGAGTATTTGTCGGCGTCGCGCACTTCGCGCCAGCGCGGGTGATAGCGGTATTGTTTGCGGCCGCGGGCATCACGGCCGGTGGCTTGCAGATGGCCGCGAGGGTCGGCGCAGATCCACACCTTGGTGTAGGCCGGTGGCACGGCGAGGGCGTTGATGCGTTTGATTTCGTCGGGGTCCTTGATGCGCTGGCCCGCAGGATCGAAATAGCAGAATTTCCCGCGCAACAGCTTGCGGGTGATTCCGGGCTGCGTGTCATCGACATAGTGCAGGTCCGGTGGCAGCACATCGGGCAGCGCGTTATCGGGCATGGCGGGCAATCCTCGGCGACAAATCAGGGGCCTGTAAAGCCATTGACCGCGCCTGTTCGCCGTGGTGCCAGCGGATTTAAGCCAGGACGGCCACCGCTTTGATTTGCGCCCAAAGCTGTTGGCCGGGGTGCACGCCGAGTTGATCCCGGGAGTAACGCGTGATTCGAGCGAGCAGTGGCGTGCCCGCCGCATTCAGGCGGATCAGCACGTGGGCGGCATTGTCGGCGCCGATTTCACTGATCACCGTAACGGGCAAGCGATTGAGGATGCTGCTTTGCTCGACGCTTTGCAGGCTCAGGCTGACATCTCGTGCCTGGACCTTGCAGCGCAATGCCTGACCCTGGCTCATGGGCGCGTGTGCCACCCGAATGCTCAGATCGGAACCGGGCAATTGCAGCGTGAGCAATTGATAGTGCGGGTCATAAGCGCAGACATGACCTTCAACCACCACGCCAGCATCGTCGCCCAGCGCCAGAGGCAAATCGAGACGCGCCAGGGTTTCACCGATGGGACCGCTGGCCAGCGCCTTGCCATCGCTGAGCAAGACGAGGTGATCGGCCAGCCGCGCCACTTCATCCTGCGAGTGACTGACGTACAGCACCGGGATGTCCAGTTCATCGTGCAAGCGTTGCAGGTACGGCAGGATCTCGTTTTTGCGCTGGCTATCCAGCGCCGCCAGCGGTTCGTCCATCAGCAACAGTTTCGGGCTGGTGAGCAGCGCACGAGCGATGCCGATACGTTGCCGTTCTCCGC
Organism: Pseudomonas sp. fls2-241-R2A-110; assembly: GCF_030209165.1. Lineage (NCBI taxonomy): Bacteria > Pseudomonadati > Pseudomonadota > Gammaproteobacteria > Pseudomonadales > Pseudomonadaceae > Pseudomonas > Pseudomonas sp. fls2-241-R2A-110. The sequence goes on from NZ_JARVSN010000024.1 coordinate 92,014, forward strand.
CGGACAGATGTTGCGGATGACGGTCCAGCAGATGACCGATACCCAGCAGTTCAGTGGCATGCGCCATGTCGACGCGGCGCTGCGGTTTCGGAATACGTTTGAGACCGAATTCCAGATTGGCCAGCACCGACAGGTGGGGAAACAGGCTGGCTTCCTGGAAAACGTAACCCAGTGCGCGTTTATGTGGCGGGACGAAAATCGTCTTGTCGCTGTCCTGCCAGACTTCATCGTTGACCTGAATGAAGCCGTTTTCGGCCCGTTCCAGACCGGCAATGCAGCGCAGGCATGTTGTCTTTCCCGACCCGGAAGGACCGTATAGCGCGGTCACCCCACGGCCCGGCAAATGCAGATCCACGTCCAGGGCGAACCCCGAGTAATTCAGTTTCAGTCGCGTATGAATCATCGATCAGCTCCAGCCCGCTTTGGTTTTGCGGCTGGAGTAGAGCGCCAGCAACACGGCAAACGAGAACACCAGCATCGCCCCGGCCAGCCAATGGGCCTGGGCGTATTCCATCGCTTCGACGTGATCGTAGATCTGCACTGAGACCACGCGGGTCTTGTCGGGGATGTTGCCGCCGATCATCAGCACCACACCGAATTCGCCGACGGTGTGGGCGAAACCGAGAATGGTCGCGGTGATAAATCCCGGGCGTGCCAGTGGCAGAATCACGCTGAAAAAAGTGTCCCACGGATTGGCGCGCAAGGTCGCGGCTACTTCCAATGGGCGAGTGCCAATGGCGGAAAACGCGTTTTGCAGCGGCTGGACCACGAACGGCATCGAGTAAAGCACTGAACCGATGACCAAGCCGGCAAAACTGAAGGTCAGCGTGCCGAGCCCCAGCGATTGGGTGAAATGACCGACAAAGCCATTGGGGCCCAGCGCCAGCAACAGATAAAAACCAATCACCGTGGGCGGCAGCACCAGGGGCAGGGCGACGACGGCCCCGACCGGGCCACGCAGCCAGGACTGAGTGCGCGACAGCCATAACGCAATCGGAGTGCCGATGACCAACAGGATCACCGTGGTCAGGGACGCCAGTTTCAGGGTCAACCAGATGGCGGAAAAATCGGCACTCGTCAGGGTCATTTAGAGTTGGTAACCGTAGGACTTGATGACAGCGGCGGCTTTCGGACCCTTGAGGTAGTCAACCAACGCTTTGGCAGCCGGGTTGTCCTTGCCCTTATTGAGGATCACGGCGTCTTGTTTGATCGGGTCGTGCATGTCCGCCGGAACGATCCACGCCGAACCGCCGGTGACTTTGCCGTCTTTATAGATCTGAGACAAGGCTACGAAACCCAGTTCAGCGTTGCCGGTGGAAACGAACTGGTAGGCCTGGGTGATGTTCTGGCCTTCGACGATTTTGTCTTTGACCTTGTCGCTCAGGCCCAGCTTGGCCAGCACCTGTGTGGCGGCCAGGCCATAGGGAGCAGCCTTTGGGTTGGCAATGGACAAATGCTGATACTGATTGTCGCTGAGCACTTTGCCCTTGGCATCGACGTATCCATCTTTTGCCGACCACAGCGCCAACGTGCCGACGGCGTAAGTGAAGCGTGATCCCTTGACGGTATCGCCTTCGGCTTCGAGTTTTTGCGGGGTGGTGTCGTCTGCCGAGAGGAACACCTCGAACGGCGCGCCATTCTTGATCTGGGTGTAGAACTGGCCCGTTGCGCCGAAGGAAGTGACCAGTTTGTGCCCGGTGTCTTTCTCGAAATCAGCAGCGATGGCCTGGATCGGCGCGGTGAAGTTGGCGGCAACGGCCACCTGGACTTCGTCCGCCTGAGCGGAGCCGAAAGCGAATGCGGCGACAAGGCCTGCGAGACAGGTGGGGGCAAAACGTGAGGCACGAATGGTCATGAAACGGCTCCGTTATAGGCGAATGCAACAAGGGGGTTAAAACGCTATATAGCGGAATATATAGCGAAATGCCTGCAAACGGAATGCGTGGAGTTCAGGACTGGCCTGTAGCAGCCTTTGGCGACTGCTACAGGGGACTGCGTGTTATCGACGAATTAACCTGGCCAAGCCTTCTTCTGCCAACTGCCGAGTCAGCTCGGCGGTTGTCGTTTCAGTGCACAACGTAAACGCCTGCCCAGCCCAGAGGTTGCTGAAATCCGCTTCACCTTTGGCGCGCAACGGCATCAATGCACCACCGGCCAGAGGGAAGGCGGGGGCTTTATCGCTCATGGGGCCGAGTTCGCGCATGACCCGATTGAGAATTCCGCGTGCCGGGCGACCGGTGAAAATGTTGGTCACCGCGGTCTCGCTTTCCTTGGCGGTGCGCAACGCTTTGTGGTGGGACGCGCTGACCTTGGCTTCCGGTGTGAACAGATAAGCCGTCCCCACCTGCACTGCCGAAGCACCCAGTACAAACGCTGCCGCCACGCCCCGCGCATCGCTGATCCCGCCCGCTGCAATCACCGGCACTTTCACCGCGTCGACGATTTGCGGCACCAAGGCGAATGTTCCCACCTGGCTGCTCAGGTCATCGCTGAGAAACATCCCGCGATGGCCTCCAGCCTCGTAACCCATGGCGATGATCGCGTCGCAGCCATGTTGTTCCAGCCAGATGGCTTCTTCGACCGTGGTCGCCGACGAGAGGATTTTTGCCCCGGTGGCCTTGACTCGATCCAGCAGGGATTTTTCTGGAAGGCCGAAGTGGAAGCTCACGACTTCGGGGAGAAATTCTTCGAGCACTTCGCAGGCCGCGTTATCGAAAGGTGCACGATTGGAGACCGGTGTCGGTGCTTCGAAATCGACGCCCAGCTCCCGATAGTACGGTTCCAGCAGATTCTTCCACTCGCGCGCGCGTTGCTCGTCGGCGGCTGGCATTTGATGGCAAAAGTAGTTGATGTTGAACGGACGCTGGCTGTGTTGACGGATCGTCTTCAGCTCCTCGCGCAATTGCTCGATGCTCAGCATGGCGGCTGGCATAGAACCCAGGCCGCCAGCATTGCTCGCCGCAATGACCATGGCCGAGCCGGTGGCGCCAGCCATGGGCGCCTGGATGATCGGCAGCTCGATGCCGAGCAGGTCAAGAATGCGGGTGTCTGGCCATTGGCTCATTTCAATGAATCTCCGACGGGTAGAACCGTTTTTTACCAGTAATTACCAGGGCAGGGCCAGTCGACTTTTGGCTGGCGAAAAAAAGCATAGCCATGCGTCATGAAAACGCCCGACGCTTTAGCGGCTTAGCTGAAAGTCTTGTACGGCGAAATGTTTCTTTGTGGTATTTCAATAGGCCCACAACCTGATTGATTCCATTGAGAGGGCATGATGTTCAAAGGCATTTTGATCGACAAAGACGACAGCGGTTACCGGGCCACACTGCAAGAGATCAATGACGATCAACTGCCCGAGGGCGATGTGACGGTGCGCGTGGCGTACAGCACGCTGAACTTCAAGGATGGCCTGGCAATCACTGGCAGCAGCCCGGTGGTCAGGAAATTCCCGATGGTGCCGGGGATCGATCTGGCCGGCAGCGTCGAGGTCAGTGAGCATCCCGACTACAAGGTCGGCGACCAGGTCCTGCTCAATGGCTGGGGCGTGGGCGAAGGGCACTGGGGCGGACTGGCGCAAAAGGCTCGCCTGAAGGGCGACTGGCTGATTCCACTGCCTAAAGAATTCACCGCAGCCCAGGCCATGGCGATCGGTACTGCCGGTTACACGGCAATGCTGTGCATCCTGGCGCTGGAGCATAACGGCGTGACGCCTGAGCAGGGCGAGGTCCTGGTCACTGGCGCCAATGGTGGTGTCGGCAGCTTCGCCATCGCACTGTTGAGCAAACTCGGCTATCGGGTCGTGGCATCCACCGGCCGCACCTCCGAACACGATTACCTCAAGCAGCTCGGGGCCAGCGAAATCATCGATCGCGCCACGCTTTCCGAGCCTGGCAAACCATTGGCCAAAGAGCGTTGGGCGGCGGTGATCGACTCGGTCGGCAGCCACACGTTGGCCAACGCCTGTGCCAGCACCAAGGCCAATGGCACGGTGGCCGCGTGCGGTCTGGCACAGGGCATGGACTTTCCGGCGTCAGTTGCACCCTTCATTTTGCGCGGTGTGACCCTGGCCGGGATCAACAGCGTGACCCAACCCAAAGCCAAGCGTGTAGAGGCCTGGAACCGCCTGGCGAAAAATCTGGATTTTTCCCTGCTGCCGCTGATCAGCCATGAGATCGGCTTGAGCGAAGCCATTGAAGCCGCACCGCGCTTGCTGGCCGGGCAATTGCGCGGTCGGGTTGTGGTTGACGTGAACCGCTGATTACACCGTTTCGCGTTCGAGCAACTGACGCTTGCGCTCGACACCCCAGCGATAGCCCGACAGGTTGCCGTCGCTACGCACCACGCGGTGGCAGGGAATGGCCACCGCAATGCTGTTCGCGCCACAGGCCTGGGCCACGGCGCGCACGGCTTTCGGCGCACCGATCCGTTGAGCGATATCGGCGTAGCTGGCGGTGCTGCCGGCAGGAATTTCCCGCAGCGCCTGCCAGACCCGTTCCTGGAATGCCGTCCCGCGTACGTCCAGGGGCAAGTCCAGGCCCATGGCCGGTGCTTCGATAAATCCGACCACCTTGGCGATCAATTGCTCAAACGCGTGATCGGCCCCAATCAGGTTGGCACGTCGAAACTTGTCCTGCAGGTCGCAGACCAATTGGTGTGGATCGTCCCCCAGCAAAATCGCGCAGACGCCACGTTCACTTTGCGCCACCAGAATCGCCCCCAGGGAACACTGGCCGACGGCGAAGCGGATGTCGGTATTTTTGCCGGCCGCGCGGTAATCGCCAGGTTTCATGCCCAGCACCTGATCGGCCGACTCATAGAAGCGGCTATTGGAATTGAAGCCTGCCTCATAAAGGGCATCGGTGACCGAGCCGCCATGCGCCAGACGATCACGAACCTTGCGTGAGCGATGGGCCGTGGCGTAACCCTTGGGCGTCAACCCGGTCACGGCTTTGAACACACGATGAAAGTGGAAACTGCTCAGGCCAGCAGCCTGCGCCAATTCATTCAAGGCCGGCAGCTGTTCGGCAGATTCGATGTGACGGCACGCGGCGGCCACGATCACCGCGTGTTGTGCAGCAACGTCGCTTTGATCCTTTGCGGCCCGCTTGCTCGGACGATAACCGGCCGCCCGGGCTTGTTCAGCGGTGTCGAAAAACTCGACATTCTGTGGGTTCGGCAGGCGCGCCAGGCTGCTGGGGCGGCAGTAGATTCCGGTGGTTTTCACCGCATAGACAAATTGCCCGTCCGCTCCCGGGTCGCGTGCGACGACAGCCGCCCAGCGGGGATCGTCCTTGGTGGCGATTATTTTCGAATGAGTTGTCATCGCGTTTTATCCGTTGGCCCGTTTCATTCAGACTATCCAGCCAGCAGGATCGTGGCACTCCGAGTCTTGCGGTCGAATTCGAAGGTTTCAACCGGCGGTTCGAAAGGTGAAGTTGATCCGTTGCTCGCCCAGTCGAGGGTGATAACCCTCCTTGATCGGCAGGACGCCGTGATAGCGCAAGCGGTCGACGCCACCCCAGACCACGATATCGCCATGCTGCAGCCCTATGCGCTGGCTTTTGTCCCCACGTTCAAAGCCGCTGAACAGAAACGTGGCCGGCAACCCCAGAGACACAGAAACAATGGGTGCCGCGTAGGAACCTTCGTCTTTGTCCTGATGCAATGACATCTTGGCCCCAGGGATATAGCGGTTGATCAGGCAGGAATCAGGTACGAAGTCCGCAAATCCCGCTTCCCGTGCCGCCGCTTGTGCCAGTTCGAAAAACACCTCGGGCATCTTCGGCCAGGGCTGTCCGGTCTGCGGGTCGTGACGCGTGTACCGGTAACCGCTGCGGTCGGTAGTCCACCCCCAAGTGCCGCAACTGCTCAAGGCGACGGACATGGTGAAACCGCCCGGCGTGACCATTTGCCGAAACGGCGCTGCCGCCAGAACCGCTTCCAGTTCAGGCAGCAATTGTTCCAGCCAGGGCAGGGCAAAGCCTCGCAGGACGTAGGACTGTTCACCGATCTGCTCGCGCCTGGGCTGTTGCTCGGGTTCGGCATCAGCAAACATATCGAGGGTGGTCGGGCTCATGGGGTCATAGCGCATCGTGAAAGATGATTCCAAGAGTATGCCGTTTTCCACTGTGCAGGCGACTCACGCCGTGGCGCATTGTCACTCGGTAATAGCCACGCACGCCTTTGACCGGGCGCTGATTCACGGCAAAGATCACGCCATCGCCTTTCTTCAGGCCGATGACCTGCGGACGTGATTGCATCCTCGGTCGCTGCTCGGTCAACACAAACTCGCCGCCGGTGAAATCTTCATCCGGTTCTGACAGAAGAATCGCTATTTGCAGCGGAAACACGTGTTCGCCGTACAGATCCTGATGCAAGCAGTTGTAGTCCTGCGGCCCGTATTGCAACAACAACGGTGTCGGGCGCTCCTGACCGGCGGCATGGCAACGCGCAAGAAACGCTTCGTGCGTTGCGGGAAAGCGGGTTGGCAGATCCATGCATTCGTACCAGCGATTGGCGATCGGCACGAGGAGAGGGTAGAGCGCGCTGCGCAAGCAGGCGACCACATCCGGCAGTGGGTATTTGAAGTATTTGTACTCGCCGCGGCCAAAACCGTGACGAGCCATCATCACTTGGGAGCGAAAGGGGTTCTGTTGCGGATAGAGCGCGCTGATTTCGTCACAAGTCGTCACGCTTAAAAGCGACTTGAGGACGGCGCAACCATCCTGGTCGAGTTGCTGCCCGAGTGTCACCCAGTCCAGCGTGTCCAAAGAGAGTTCGCTCATCGTTGACTCCTTAACCCAAGGTCGAGGCAGGCAGTCTAGGGCTCGATAAGAGGGTGAACACTCCGGCGCTTGCGGCCAGACTCGAGAGGGCGCGGAGCATGACGTCCTTGTTGTCGCTCCGGGGGCCGAGTCGCGTTACAGTGCCTTGCTGACGCTGATATCGCTGATATCGCTGATGACGTCTTCGCTCGAACCATGGATGGCGTCCAGCGCGGCTTTGGCTTCTTCTTCAGTGCCGTTTACGAGCTGGGCAAATTCGAAGCGGCGTTCACCGTTGAGTTTGTATTTGATGACGTACTTGGTCGTTTGGGCCACGGTGATACCTGCCTGTGTGCGTGTGGGAGCGTTTTTCAGCTCAGTTTCGAGCTGGAACGACGGATGATCTTGATCGAGTGCGTCAGGGTCGGTTTACGGGTCACGCTGATCGGACGACGGTTGACCGTGTCGATGGTGATGTTCCAGAAACCGGTGCTCGGCGCTGTAATCCGGGCCGGGAAGGTGTCGAACGCACCGCCGTGGTAAGTGTGACGGCCACCATTCTTGAAGCTGCGGAAGTTGGCGTCGTTCATCAAGCGGATGTTGCACATTTGCGAGCACTGGATGACGACGATGTCGTCTTCGTTGAGGTGCTCGCGCTGGTGGATAAATTTCATGAGGCGCCTCCAGAAGGGCTTTTTCTACAAAATCAAAACGATAGCATGGGCGATTGGCGCAGTTTATCAGCCCGAACGGGTTATTATCCGGTCGCCGGGGTCCGCTTTGACAATTAAAAACAGTTATTCGGAATTCTATGAGCGATAAAAGCAATGAGCCTCGGAGAAAACCAGCATTTGTGCTGTCGGAGGGTCTTTATCGGAGGTTTAGTATGAAGTGGGGTGTATTGGTCCTGCCGCTGGCTTTAGTAGTGAGCGGTTGCGCAAATGTCGCGGAAATTAGTGAAACGCTGCCCACGATGAATGTGATCTCAGGCAAGAAGCCCCATGAGTATGCGCAGTGCCTGGTAGAAAATCTGGCGAAGAGTCGTGGCGCCTTGCAACTGGAGTCGCACAAGGACGGTGTGCGGGTGATCGTGCCAGCCAAGTTTTCTTCGGCCCCGGCCGCTGTCTTCGATATCGAAGAACGCTCGAGCGGCAGCAGTATCAAGCTGCATGAGCGGATGTCCAATGTGCCGATACGTCCAAAGGATGTACAGAAAGCCGCCAATATCTGTATTTCCGGCTGATAGAATGGCGAGCTTCAGCACCAATGCCGTCAAGGTCGCACTTTGACGGCATTGTCATTTTTGGAGTCGAGCATGAAGCGAGAGCAGGTGCGGGAGCGCCATGCAGAGGGTCTGATCTCTGCCACCCACGTGATTCAGAACCCGGCGACCCCGGGTGAATGGATCGTTTTTTTCAAGAAAAGCGCCGGGCGCAGTTATTTCCTGGTGGATGAGAACGACGAAGTTGAATCCTTCGCTCGCCTCGACGATTTGATCGAGACCGTACGCGGCCTCGGGCTCAAATTCGCCGAAATTCACATGTAGAACCGCAGGCTTTACTTGCAGACCACCACGACACTGCGGTTTTTGAAGTTGCCGACATCGACACCCAGTGTCTTGTCGCTTTCCTTGGTCGAAGGTGAGCCGTCGGTACCGACGATCCGGTAGCCGGTACCAGCGCACGAGGCGTCGGCTTTTTCATAGCAAGTGGCCCAGGAGTTGGCTTCTCCAGAGCATTCGATGGTCAGGCCTTGCTCGCCATTGTTCAGGTAAGTCGTTTCGGAAGTGGCGCAGCCGTTCAGGGCCAATATCGCAATCAGTGGCAAAAATCTTTTCATGTTGTTGTCGTCGTCAGGATGATGGGGCTATGGCTGTGACATCGCTGATGTCAAAAGGTTATAGCGAATGGCCACTTCTTTGCAGGCAATCACAAAAAAAGCCCTGCATGAGCAGGGCTTCGTCAAAAAACCGGGTTCAGATCAAGCCTTGTCTTTGCCGCGACGGTTGGTGGTTGGGTGTTCCAGTTCCATTACGGATGCCACCTCAGTTGCCATTGCCTCGGTCGGCAAGGGACCGATTTTTTCACCCGTGGCGCTTTGCAGCCACCACTGGCCGTCTTTCGCCTTACTGATCAAGTACCCGTTGACGCTTTTTGCATCCGACATCTATCTGCCTCGTTGGCTGGTTCTGTTGCGCAATGATAGCGCCAAATGCACTCAGGCGGTGCCGATGGGCGTATGGTGGTGCGATTGAATCGCCCGTGCAGGTCTGCTGATCTCTGCTATCTATTAGGGTCGGCCATCAGATCTGCGGAACTATCCGCGATAATATTTCTCTATGTTGGCATCGGTTAGCCAGTGCGGGGCATTGTAAGGTGCACGCCGCCTGATTAGACTGCGCCGAAACTCGTACACACAGCCCTTTCAAGGACTTATATGATCAAGAAATGCTTGTTCCCAGCAGCCGGTTACGGTACTCGCTTCCTGCCAGCGACTAAAGCCATGCCCAAAGAAATGCTGCCGGTGGTAAACAAGCCACTGATCCAGTACGGCGTCGAAGAAGCACTGGACGCTGGGTTGACTGAAATCTCCATCGTCACCGGTCGCGGCAAACGCGCTCTGGAAGACCACTTCGACATCAGCTACGAGCTGGAAAACCAGATCAAGGGCACCGACAAAGAGAAATACCTGGTCGGTATCCGCAAGCTGCTCGACAACTGCTCGTTCTCCTACACCCGCCAGACAGAAATGAAAGGCCTGGGCCACGCGATCCTGACCGGTCGTCCACTGATCGGTGATGAACCCTTCGCCGTGGTACTGGCGGATGACTTGTGCGTCAACCTCGATGGTGACGGCGTCCTGACCCAGATGGTCAAGCTGTACAAGCAGTTCCGCTGCTCGATCGTCGCGATCCAGGAAGTCGACCCGCAAGAAACTCACAAATACGGTGTGATCTCCGGTGAGATGATCCGCGACGACATCTACCGCGTTCACAGCATGGTTGAAAAACCAAAGCCGGAAGACGCGCCGTCGAACCTGGCGATCATCGGTCGTTACATCCTGACGCCGGACATCTTCGACCTGATCGAACAAACCGAGCCAGGCAAGGGTGGTGAAATCCAGATCACCGACGCCCTGATGAAGCAGGCCCAAAACGGCTGCGTCATGGCCTACAAGTTCAAAGGCAAGCGGTTCGACTGCGGTGGCGCTGAAGGCTACATCGACGCGACCAACTTCTGCTTCGAGAACTTCTACAAGACTGGCAAGGCTTACTGATTAGCGCCTGACCTGCTTGTATTGAAAAGCCACCTTCGGGTGGCTTTTTCATTTTCCGCCCCCATAACGCTTGCAGCGCTTGCCCAACGGACGTCTGCGGGTATGCTGGTTGCCTGCCGAGGAGATTGAAAATGGCCTACGATTTTGACCTGTATGTGATTGGCGCCGGTTCCGGCGGTGTACGAGCTGCGCGATTTGCCGCTGGTTTTGGTGCGAAAGTGGCTGTGGCCGAGAGCCGCTACCTGGGTGGCACCTGTGTAAACGTCGGCTGCGTGCCGAAGAAGTTGCTGGTCTACGGCGCGCACTTTGCCGAAGATTTCGAGCAGTCCTCAGGTTTTGGCTGGACGCCGGGCGAAGCGAAGTTCGATTGGGCAACGCTGATCGCCAACAAGGATCGCGAGATCAATCGCCTGAACGGGATTTACCGCAACCTGCTGGTCAATAGTGGCGTCACCTTGCATGAAGGCCATGCCCGGATCGTTGACCCGAACACGGTCGAGATCAATGGCGAGCGCTACACCGCCAAAAACATCCTCATTGCTACCGGTGGCTGGCCGCAGATTCCGGAGATTCCCGGGCACGAACATGCGATCAGTTCCAATCAAGCCTTCTTCCTCAAAGAGCTGCCCAAGCGTGTCGTGGTGGTTGGGGGAGGGTATATCGCGGTGGAATTTGCCGGGATTTTCCACGGGCTGGGCGCCGAGACCACGTTGTTGTATCGCGGTGAGCTGTTCCTGCGTGGCTTCGACGGTTCGGTGCGCAAGCATTTGCAGGAAGAGCTGACCAAGCGGGGCATGAACCTGCAATTCAATTCCGATATCGAGCGCATCGATAAACAATCCGACGGCAGCCTGAAGGTGACGCTCAAGGATGGTCGCGAGCTGGAGGCTGACTGCGTGTTCTACGCTACCGGCCGACGTCCGATGCTGGATAACCTGGGGTTGGAGAACACGGGCGTCAAGCTCGACAAGAAAGGCTTCATCGAAGTCGACGAGCAGTATCAGACTACAGAGCCGTCGATCCTGGCCCTCGGCGATGTGATTGGCCGTGTCCAGCTGACGCCGGTTGCCCTGGCTGAAGGCATGGCCGTGGCGCGTCGTTTGTTCAAGCCGGAGCAGTATCGTCCAGTGGATTACAAGATGATCCCGACGGCCGTGTTCAGTCTGCCGAACATCGGAACGGTGGGTCTGAGCGAGGAAGAGGCGCGGGAAGCCGGCCACGAAGTACAGATCTTCGAAAGCCGTTTCCGTCCAATGAAGCTGACCCTGACCGACTGCCAGGAGCGCACGCTGATGAAGCTGGTGGTGGATGCCAAGACCGATAAGGTCCTGGGCTGCCACATGGTCGGGCCGGATGCTGGCGAGATCGTTCAGGGCCTGGCGATTGCCTTGAAGGCGGGCGCGACAAAGCGCGACTTCGACGAAACCATTGGTGTGCACCCAACGGCCGCCGAAGAGTTCGTCACCATGCGCACACCGGTTAACGCTTAATCTTTCTTTTGAGGCTCTGAAGCGTCTGGCGCTGTTGCAACGACAGCCGCCAGGCGCAGGCTTTCATCGAGACTCGCCTGAGTCTTGAGCAATTCGATTTCCAATCCTTTGTTTATCTGCGACTGCTCATCAACGTTCTGCTTCAGTGATTGGCTTTCCAGCAGGGCGGCGCGCAAGCGTTCCTGGAGGAGGGTGCGTTCGCTGTCGATGCGATTGACCTGCTCCAGCAGTTGATCCTGTCGGCTGTTGGTTTGCTTGAGTTGATCCTGCAGCAGTCCCAGCTCCCGCAGCGTGCCACGGTTCTCGGTGAGCAGGCGCTCGTTGTCGCGATGCAGTTGGGTGATTTCGTCCTGGCGCACCATGGCGCTTTGCTGGGCCTGGCGTAACTCCATCTGGATCTGCTGCACCTGGCCTTCGTGGCGACTGTGCTCTTGCTCGCGCTGTTCCTTGACGGCGTTGCGGTAATGCTCAAGCGCCTCGCGCGCGTGCAGGTGCTTTTCTTCCAGTGAGCGGATCTGCTCATCCTTGTCTTTAAGGCGCAACTCGAAGTCCGCCAGCGCCTGATTCAAGCCGGCGTTGCGGGTTTGCTCGGTCTGCAGCAGGGCGCGGGTTTCTTGCAGCGACTCGGATTCCTGAGTCAGCGCCAGGCTTTGAATCTCGTATTGCTGATGCAATTCGGTGTTGGCCCGTTGCGCTTCAGTCAGCTGGATATCCAGCTCTTTACGCTGCTGATCGAACTGGGCGCGTGCCTCGTCGATGGGTTCTTGCGCCTTTTCCTTCAGTCGTTGCGCCAAGCGTGAAACCAGTCCAGCCAGCTCATCGTCGATCGGTTCCGAAGGTGTCTCGACGCGTTCGCTGCCGTCGTCCAGCTCCTTCAAATAACGGTGGATGGTGGTTTTTGAGCCGGTGTTTCCCATCTCGATCCGTACTGCGTCGATGCTGGGATTTTCACCGCGTGCAAGGATCGCCAAGCGTGCCGCTTGTACCACTGCTTTATTAACGCCGCCACGAGCCATGTGTTCTCCTACGATTTCGTACTGTGGTACGTAACACTAAAGTTGGCAGTGTACCATTCAATTGAAAAAGATTAAAAATGTAACTTGATCATACGGGATATACTGGTATTACCCCGTGTGATGCGCCATACGGCTGGTTTTACCCCGCTAGCGCGGTACGTTTTCGAGAATTGAGCCCATGACTGACCTGGATCGCTACCTGCAAGCCGCCACCCGCGACAACACCCGTCGCAGCTACCGGGCGGCGATTGAGCACTTCGAAGTCAGTTGGGGTGGTTTTCTGCCGGCCACCAGCGACAGCGTGGCGCGATACCTAGTGGCTCATGCGGGCGTGCTGTCGATCAACACGTTGAAGCTGCGTCTGTCCGCGCTGGCGCAATGGCACAGCAGCCAGGGTTTTCCTGATCCCACCAAAGCCCCGGTGGTGCGCAAAGTCTTCAAGGGCATCCGTGCGTTGCACCCGGCACAGGAAAAACAGGCCGAGCCATTGCAGCTTCAGCATCTGGAGCAAGTGGTTGCCTGGCTGGAGCAGGAAGCGCAAACCGCCAGGGCGCAAAACGATCAACCCGGATTGCTCCGCGCCAAACGCGACGCGGCGCTGATCCTGCTGGGGTTCTGGCGCGGCTTTCGCAGCGATGAGTTATGCCGTGTACAGATCGAACACGTGCAAGCCAGTGCCGGCTCCGGCATCACCCTCTACTTGCCACGCAGCAAAGGCGATCGCGAGAACCTCGGCAAGACTTACCAGACGCCGGCCCTGCAGCGGCTATGCCCAGTGAACGCCTACATCCAATGGATTACCGAAGCGGCGCTGGTGCGTGGCCCGGTATTTCGCGGCATCGACCGCTGGGGTCATTTGAGCGAGGAGGGCTTGCACGCCAATAGCGTGATCCCTTTACTGCGCCAGGCTCTGGAGCGTGCCGGCATCCCCGCCGAGCACTACACCAGCCATTCCCTGCGGCGCGGCTTTGCCAGTTGGGCGCACCAAAGCGGCTGGGACCTGAAATCATTGATGAGTTACGTGGGCTGGAAGGATATGAAGTCGGCCATGCGCTATGTTGAAGCGAGCCCGTTTCTCGGGATGGCCAGACTCACTGAAAAGCCGTTGACGCTCTAGATTTCGTTTTCTTCTATTAATACTGTCCGCTAATAGCGAAAACCAATCAGCAGCATGAGCTTTGCCAATGAGCCAGGCGATGATCGAGTGGGTAGGATTCACCTCATCAACTTTTCAAACCAACTTTTCAAACCCGACGGAGAGTCATCGATGCCTATCATCAACAGCCAAGTTAAACCGTTCAAAGCTACCGCCTACAAAAATGGCGACTTCGTACAAGTGTCGGACGCTGACCTGAAAGGCAAGTGGTCTGTCGTGTTCTTCTACCCAGCCGACTTCACCTTTGTTTGCCCGACCGAACTGGAAGACCTGGCTGACAACTACGACGCGTTCCAGAAACTAGGCGTCGAGATCTACAGCGTTTCCACCGACACTCACTTTGCCCACGCTGCCTGGCACAACACCTCGCCAGCCATCGGCAAAATCCAGTACACCATGATCGGCGACCCGACTCATGCCATCTCCCGCAACTTCGACGTGCTGATCGAAGACGCCGGTCTGGCTGACCGTGGCACCTTCGTGATCAACCCTGAAGGCCAGATCAAAATCGTTGAACTCAACGATGGCGGCGTTGGCCGTGACGCTTCCGAGCTGCTGCGCAAAATCAAGGCTGCCCAGTACGTCGCTGCTCACCCAGGCCAGGTTTGCCCTGCCAAGTGGAAAGAAGGCGAGGCCACTCTGGCTCCGTCCCTGGACCTGGTCGGCAAGATCTAAGTCTGTGGATCGCATCATCAGGGCGGGTTTCCGCACCTAAGTAAGCCGCACCGCCCTATAAAACGCCCGGGCGAGATTCGCTCGGGCGTTTTTTTATGTCTCCGAAAAAGGAAATCGCCCGTATGTTGGACGCCAATCTAAAAGCCCAGTTGAAATCGTACCTGGAACGGGTCACCCAGCCGATCGAGATCGTTGCCTCCCTCGACGACGGTGCGAAATCCCAGGAAATGCTTGAACTGTTGAAAGACGTTGCCAGCCTTTCGACCCAAATTACCTTGCTCGACAACGGTGACGATGCGCGTAAACCATCGTTCTCGATCAATCGCCCGGGTGCCGATATCAGTCTGCGTTTCGCCGGCATCCCTATGGGCCATGAATTTACCTCGCTGGTGCTGGCCTTGCTGCAAGTTGGCGGCCACCCCTCGAAAGCCAGCGCAGAAGTGATCGAACAGATCCGCTCGCTCAAAGGCGAGTTCAGCTTCGAGACTTACTTCTCGCTGTCCTGCCAGAACTGCCCGGACGTGGTCCAGGCGTTGAACCTGATGGCAGTGCTGAACCCAAACATCCGTCACGTTGCTATCGACGGCGCGTTGTTCCAGGCCGAAGTTGATGATCGCCAGATCATGGCCGTGCCAAGCGTTTACCTCAACGGCGTGAACTTCGGCCAGGGCCGCATGGGCCTGGAGGAAATCCTCGCCAAGATCGACACCAGCGGCATCGAACGCCAGGCCGAGAAGATCAGCGCCAAGGAAGCCTTTGACGTACTGGTCGTCGGCGGTGGTCCGGCGGGTGCATCAGCTGCGATCTACGCGGCTCGCAAAGGCATTCGCACCGGCGTGGCGGCGGAGCGTTTTGGCGGGCAGGTGCTCGACACCATGGCCATCGAGAACTTCATCTCCGTGCAGGAAACCGAGGGGCCAAAACTGGCCGTGGCGCTGGAAGAACACGTCAAGCAATACGACGTCGACATCATGAACCTGCAACGCGCCGACAAGTTGCTGCCGGGCAAGAACGGCGAGCTGCACGAAGTCCGCTTCGCCAGTGGCGCGACGTTGAAAGCCAAGACCGTGATTCTGGCGACCGGGGCGCGCTGGCGTGAAATGAACGTGCCGGGCGAGCAGCAATACCGCAACAAGGGCGTGGCGTACTGCCCGCACTGTGACGGTCCGCTGTTCAAAGGCAAGCGGGTGGCGGTGATTGGCGGCGGTAACTCCGGCGTCGAAGCGGCCATCGACCTGGCGGGCATCGTGTCGCATGTGACCCTGCTGGAGTTCGACGTTCAGTTGCGCGCCGACGCAGTCTTGCAGCGCAAGTTGCACAGCCTGCCGAACGTCACCGTGATCACTAGTGCGCAAACCACTGAAGTGTTGGGCGATGGTCAGAAGGTCAATGGCCTGCGCTACAAGGATCGTCAGTCGGACGAGTTGCGCAATGTCGAATTGGAAGGGATCTTCGTGCAGATCGGTTTGCTGCCCAACACCGATTGGCTCAAAGGCACCATCGAGTTGTCGCCTCGCGGCGAGATCATCGTCGACGCTCGTGGTGAAACGTCGATGCCCGGTGTGTTCGCTGCCGGTGACGTCACCACAGTGCCGTACAAGCAGATCGTGATTGCGGTGGGCGAGGGCGCCAAAGCCTCGCTGAGCGCATTCGATCACTTGATCCGCACCTCGGCTCCGGCATAAAACCCGACGCTGAAAACACAAAACCCCATGAGCGATCATGGGGTTTTTTGTGCTGACTGATCGTTCCCAGAGGGGATCTGCGCTGAGTTTTACAGCGGCGCCGGCTGGATGATCTCGACCCAGTAAGCATCCGGGTCCTTGATAAAGGCCAGACTCTTCATGCGACCATCATTCAGGCGTTTCTGGAAATCGCAACCCAGTGCTTCGAAGCGTTCGCAAGCTGCACGAATGTCCGGCACGGAAATACAGATGTGGCCGAAGCCGCGTGGGTCGGTGTTGCCGTTGTGATAGGCGAAATCCGGGTCATTCTCGGTGCCGTGGTTGTGGGTCAGTTCGAGAATGCCGGGGATCGATTTCATCCATTCAGTGCGTGCCGCCGCGTCTGCCGGGATCAGGTTTTTATCAACCAGCGCCAGGAAGTACAGGCTGAATTCGGCTTCCGGGAAATCGCGTTTTTCCACCAGCGAGAAACCCAGCACGCGGGTGTAGAAATCCAGCGACTTGGTGATGTCCTTGACGCGCAGCATGGTGTGGTTGAAGACAAACTGCTGAGTGGCAGTGTCAGGTTGGGCAGTCACGCCAGGGAGTGTGTTCAATTCGTGCAGGCTCATGGGCCCTCCGGGAAATAAGTGGGGCTAACGAATGGCGACAATGATACGCAAGGGCTCAGACATCACCAAACCCAAACAGTCTGCTATTGCCTGACGGGTGGACGAGGCTCAGACTTTACGGTTCATTTTGTGAGTGTCCATTGCGATGATCCGATTCTGTCAATTCACCTGCGCCCTGTTTTGTCTGCTGTCAGCAGTCGCCAACGCTCACGCAGAAGCGCCTGTAGTGAGCTGGCCAACGGGCTGGGCAGTTGAGGCTGTCGCGCATGACGAGGCCAATACTGCGGTATCTCGCCAACGCGCGGCAAAAAATGACCAGGGAGGTACGCCGGTGTTGGTGATGGAGTTGACCATGACTCAAGTCGAACGCGGTCATCAGGTCAATCTGCAAGGCGTGTTGCTGGAAATGCGCAAATCAGTGCAGAAGGACTTCTTTCAAGGCGGCTATCAAAGCGTCTGCAACAAAATTCACCCGGCGACCTTGAGCCGGCTGTCGGCGTTGGAGACCACCTGCACGATTACCCAGAACGGTCGACATGTGCTGTCGCAAACTTTGGTTGCCGCGCTGGATGCCGATAAGGCCTATGTTCTTTCCTATGCGGGGCAGGCGGACGCTTATAAGGCAAGTCAGGATGAAATAGAGGCGACTCGTAACAGCTTGAAACTTTAGTTACAGGTGTTGCGAGACAGCAGATTTTGGAGTGAGCCGAAATTTTTAGATACCCAAAGGGATTAAGCACAAAGTTGGTGGCCAAGTAGCGAGTTAAGCCCTTCTAATCATTGCTTTTACAGGTGGCCCATAAAAAAGCCCTGCACTAGGCAGGGCTTTGTGTCGGCGCGAGTGTTTAGCCGCGCAGCCAGGAATCAACGGTAGCGGCACCGTATTGTTCCTTCCAGGCTTTCAGGCCACGGTGGTTACCACCCTTGGTTTCAATCAGCTCGCCGGTATGCGGATTCTGATAAACCTTGACCACACGAGCGCGGCGGGTTTTAGGCGCTTTTGCCTGTTGCAGACCGGTTTTTGACGGGTTCGGATCGAGAATGGCGATGATGTCCCGCAGGTTTTTGCCATAGGTTTTCATCAGCCCCTGGAGCTTTTCTTCGAATTCGATTTCTTTCTTGAGCCCGGCATCATTCTTCAGCGATTCCAGCTGCTTGAGCTGTTCTTGAAGGGCCTTTTCGGCGGCGCGGAATTCAGCGAGTCTGGACAATATCTTTACTCCAATAGTGTGTTTGGCTGATACCAACCGCAAACAAAGCTATAAGCCAAGAGCCTTGAAGCGACTCGGTGATAAGTGGCTCACCTGCCAATGTTGAGCAGGCATGAAAAATTGTAGTAGTTAAATGCCCAAGAGTAAATCCTGTCTTTTTCTTCATGTAACAACACTAATCTTTTGATTCAATTTGGTGCGTCGATTCGTGGCCCCATCCCGTAACCCTGCTAGTTAACGGTGGCTTAATGCATTAATGAATTGCGCGGCGGGCATTGGCCGGGCGAACAGATAACCTTGTAAGAAGTTCACCCCGTGAGCCGTCAGATAATCACTTTGCTCCTCGGTTTCCACGCCTTCGGCGACTATGCCCAGGTCAAGCTTGGCCGAGAGCTCGATAATGCTTTCCAAAATGTGCCGTGACAGCGCATCAGCACCGATCATCGCGACAAAACTTTGGTCGATTTTCAAGAAGTCGACATTGAACTGGCGCAGATAACCGAGACTTGAGTGACCGGTGCCAAAGTCGTCGATCGCAATTAACACGCCCAAGGCTTGGAGCTGCTCGAACAACTGGAGCGTAATGGGCATTGGCTCGATCAGTTCACGCTCGGTCAACTCCAGCACCAGTCTGACCGCGCCTGGCGCAAAAACAGCGAGAAACTCCCGGCAGTCGTCAACCAGTTCCAGGTCCTTGCAATGACTGGCGGTGATATTGATGCCGATGTGGAACGGTGCGCCGAACGAGCCGGCGACCGGCGCCAGCAACGCTGCGGTCTGTCGCATCAACGAGCGGGTCATCGGCACGATCAATCCCGAATGCTCGGCGAACGGGATGAACAGGTCCGGGCGCACCAAGCCTTCCTTGGGATGATGCCAGCGCATCAATACTTCGGCGCCGGACCATTTTTTGGTATCGCCATGCACTACCGGCTGGAAATAGGGAACGAACTCCTGCGCGTCCAGCGCGCGCTGCATTTCGTGGCTGGGGGATGATGAACGCTTTTGCAGAAAGTGCCCGATTGAACCGAATACCGCGCCGAAGAAGATCAGCAAACTGAACAGCGGCGGATATTCGCTAATCATGTAGCGCCAGGTTTCTCCTGCGGGGAAGCCGGCGGCGACGGTGAACGCGTAACGTGAAGACGTCAGTTTGCTTTCTGCCACTGGTAAGGCGGGCAGGGCCGTTTCGTGAACTTTGCCGTCTTCGGATAACCAGTCGGGGCCGACTTGCAGCAACAACTGTGTCTCGCGACCAATCAAACGCAAGACATTGCTCAAGTGATAACCGTCCAGGGTCGTCAATGCGCCCCGGTCACCGTCGTTGAGCCGATAGACCAATAACGCGGTGTCGGGAGTCACCGGGTTGCCATTCATGAGCCACAACTTGCCCTGGGTGTAATCGCCCGGATTGACCTTTTCCTGATAATCACCGAACAACGAACTGCAATAGACAGTGTTGTCCCACACCAGGTTGGTCGAGCGCACGAATGGACGGCGCGTGACCTGTTCGCGCAATGCCAGCTTGACGTCATTGCACGGTTGGCCAGCCAGCGGCAGCAAGACCTGCGCCGCCTGGGCCGTGTTGTCGAGCATCAGTTCGAATTGGCGAATGGCTTCTTCGGCTGTGAGCCCGGAGCTGTGCTTGAGTGCACGCTCCGCCTGCATGGACAGGATGGCAACACCCAACACCATCGGGAGCAGCGCGCTCAAAAGGGTGACAGCGATACGTTTGCTGCGTTTGCGGCGGCTTTTGACGTTCAGGGGCATTTGCGAAGCCTGTGACGGTGAAGTGTGGCTCTCAAATGCTGGCAGGACGACGACACGCCTCCCAAAAGAGTTCTGGTAACGGCCATGATAGATGGCCGTCGGCGGTTATGCCGCTCAACGGTTGTTCAGGCTTGAAGCCAGTTTGATAAACGCCAATGTCGCGGGCGACGATTGGCGCTGGTCGAGCACCGCCAGCCCGACCCGGCGAGTGACAGCGGGCGACAACGGTTTTTTCACGTAGCGGTCGTCGCTGTCGTCGGGCAATGAACCTTCGGCGACAACGGTCAAGGCATCGCCACGGCTCACGGTGTCCAGGGTGCTGAGCAACTGCGAGCAGCGATAGCGGATGTTCGGTGTGAGTCTGGCTGCACTGAACAAGCGTGACACCAGCTGCGAAGATCCGGCTTCGGTCAGCACGAACGGGTCGTGACACAAGTCGCTCAAGCTCAGGCTGTCGCGGCTGGCCAGCGGGTGATCATTGGGCAGCAACGCGACCAACTGATCCTCGATCAACATAACGGTGTCGAAACGGTCTTCGGGCAACACCACGAAACCGACATCGATTCGCCGCTCTTCGAGCCATTGAATCACCTGGCGGTCAGGACCTTCGTCAATGTGCACCTCAATGCCTGGGTGGGCACTGCGATAGTGCTGCAGGATCATCGGTAACAGTTTGATCGATGAGGTCGGGCCAAATGAACCGATGCGCAAGGTGCCGCTTTTCATGCCACGGGCATCGGCAGCTTCCTGGCGCAAGGTGTTGGCCAGGCCGAGCATCGCCCGGGCACGTAGTAAAAGCTGTTGGCCGATGTCACTCAATTCGACCTGGGACTGGTGTCGCCTGAGTAACTCGACGCCCAATTCCTGTTCCAGCGACTTCAAAGCGTGGGAGACCGCCGATTGGGAAATCCCCAACCGATTGGCCGCTGCCGTGAATCCGCGCAGTTCGGCGACGAGCGAGAAAATCTCGAGTTGAGTCAGAGTCATGAGCTTTTACTCATTTTACGATGATCGTGCATTAGGCGAATGATACGTGATCTGTCCGATCAAGGTTCCACGTCCAATGACTACCTGCGCACAAACGACGTCTTCGGACGTGCCGGTTTACCTGAAGCTCGCCGCCGTCACCATGATCTGGGGCGGGACCTTTGTCGCCGGACGGTTTCTGGCCGACAGCCTGACCCCGCTATTCGCGGCCAGCCTGAGATTTCTGCTGGCCAGCGTGGCGCTGCTGTTGTTTTTACTATTGGCCCGCGTGCCGTTGGCCAAACCGAGCCTCAAGCAGTGGCTGCAATTGGCGTTGCTGGGGTTCTTCGGGATCTTCTTCTACAACCTGTGCTTCTTTTATGGGCTGCATTACATCAACGCCTCAAGAGCGTCATTGATCGTCGCGCTGAACCCTGCGGTGATCGGACTCGCATCGTGGCTGCTGTTCAAGGAACGCTTGAGCCGAGCCAAAGTCGCCGGCATTGCGATCTGTATTGCCGGGGCGAGCCTGGTGATTGTCAGCCGAAACCCACTGCTGTTGGCCGGTAATGCCGATGCCTGGATTGGTGACTTGCTGATTTTCGGCTGCGTGCTTGGCTGGGGCGTTTACTCGCTGTGCTCCAAAGAGCTGAACCAGACGCTGGGGCCGGTGCAGACCGTGACGTATTCGATTCTGCTGGGCACGGCGATGCTGTGGATGACCAGTGCCGTGCGCGGTGAACTGAGTGCCGACGTGCTCTTAAGCCTCGGCCCGCAACAATGGTTGAGCCTGATGTACTTGGGCGTTTTAGGTTCGGCGCTGGCCTACATCGGCTATTACGACGGCATCCGCCAAATTGGCGCGACGCGTTCCGGGGTGTTCATCGCCTTGAACCCGCTGACAGCGGTCATCCTCGGTGCGCTGCTGCTGGACGAGCAAATGACGCTGGCGATGTGCCTGGGAGGAGGGCTGATCCTGGCGGGGATTTTCCTGTGCAACAAACCCCTTGCGCAGTTGAGGAAAAAGGGGATTTGATACAGAAGGCGGACAAACCTATTTACGCTGTGTAGAATCGGGTTACGCATACAATAATAAATCGTCTTCTGGCAGCAGAAGCCTCGCCCGCAAGAGCCTTGGGTCGACAATGAAGAGTTTTGGGTTTCAATTGATCTACGGTGACTTCCTCGCGCGCAGTGTGCGCGGCATCTCCTGCGCGCCACCCGCCGGCTTCAGCATTCTTAGCGACTAACGTTCCGTTAATTCTAAAAAATGATGAGGCGCCAAAATGGCAGATTTATACGAAAACCCAATGGGCCTGATGGGCTTTGAATTCATCGAATTCGCATCGCCGACCCCGAACACCCTGGAGCCGATCTTCGAGATCATGGGCTTCACCAAAGTCGCGACCCACCGCTCCAAAAACGTGCACCTGTATCGCCAGGGCCAGATCAACCTGATCCTCAACAACGAACCCCACAGCGTTGCTTCCTACTTCGCGGCTGAGCACGGCCCGTCCGTATGCGGCATGGCGTTCCGGGTCAAGGATTCGCAGCTGGCCTACAAGCGCGCACTGGAACTCGGCGCCCAGCCGATTCACATCGAAACCGGCCCGATGGAGCTGAACCTGCCAGCGATCAAAGGAATCGGCGGCGCGCCGCTGTACCTGATCGACCGTTTCGGTGAAGGCAGCTCGATCTATGACATCGACTTCGTGTTCATCGACGGCGTGGACCGCAACCCGGTCGGCGCTGGCCTGAAAATCATCGACCACCTGACTCACAACGTGTATCGCGGTCGCATGGCTTACTGGGCGAACTTCTACGAGAAGCTGTTCAACTTCCGCGAAATCCGTTACTTCGACATCAAGGGCGAATACACCGGGCTGACGTCCAAGGCGATGACCGCGCCGGACGGCATGATCCGCATCCCGCTGAACGAAGAGTCGTCCAAGGGCGCGGGGCAGATCGAAGAGTTCCTGATGCAGTTCAACGGTGAGGGCATCCAGCATGTGGCCTTCCTCAGCGATGACTTGATCAAGACCTGGGATCATCTGAAAAGCATCGGCATGCGCTTCATGACCGCGCCGCCAGAAACGTATTACGAGATGCTCGAAGGCCGTTTGCCTAACCATGGTGAGCCGGTTGATCAGCTGCAATCGCGTGGGATTCTGCTGGACGGTTCGTCCGAGTCGGGCGACAAGCGCCTGCTGCTGCAGATTTTCTCGGAGACCTTGATGGGCCCGGTGTTCTTCGAATTCATCCAGCGCAAAGGCGATGATGGTTTCGGTGAAGGCAACTTCAAGGCGCTGTTCGAATCGATCGAACGTGATCAGGTTCGTCGTGGCGTGCTCGCCACTGAGTAAGCCGCCACACCGCTAAACCTGTGGGAGCGGGCTTGCTCGCGAATGCAATTGTTCATTCAACATCTGAGTTGACTGACACGACGCCTTCGCGAGCAAGCCCGCTCCCACATTTGTTTTGTGTGTGGCTTTAAGGTTTGCGATGCCGGACCAGGTGTTTGAACCCTTCAAACATCAACACCACCACCGCCAGCCAGATCGGAATGTAGGTCAGCCATTCTCCAGGCTTGATGCTTTCCCCAAGCAGCAACGCGACGCCAAGCAGCAACACCGGCTCGACATAGCTCAACAGTCCGAAAAGGCTGAAGGGCAACAAGCGGCTGGCAATGATGTAGACCACCAGCGCCGACGCGCTGATCACCCCGAGTATCGGGATCAGCAGCGACAGCCACGGGTGTTGATCAAACACGCCGAAACCCTGCTCGCCACTCTGCACGAACCAGAACGCCACCGGCAGCATCAACGCCATGTCCAGCCACAGGCCGCCGAGGTTGTCCGCAGCCAAGCGCTTGCGCACGATGAAATACAGCGGATAACCGATGCACACCAGCAAGGTGGCCCAGGAAAACCCACCGACCTGATACACCTCGTTGACCACCCCGAGACAGGCCAGCACCACGGCGACTTTTTGCAAATAAGAGAGGCGATCGCCATAGGCGATCCGCCCGGTCAGCACCATGGTCAGCGGCAACAGGAAATAACCCAGCGACACATCCAGGCTATAGCCGTTAAGCGGCGCCCACATGAACAGCCAGAGCTGAACACCGAGCAGGGCCGCCGAGACGATCAGGCCAGCCATCAATTTTGGCGTGCTGGCAATGCGCCGAAAAATGTCGATCACGCGCTTCCATTCGCCGGACACCACCATGAACACAGTCATGCAGGGCACGGTCAGCAGCATGCGCCAGCCGAAAATTTCCACGCCGCTCAGGGGAGCGAGCAACGATGTGTAGTAATACATGACGGCAAACAGCACAGAGGCCGAGACCGATAAAGCGATACCTTTAGACAAACTGCCCTCGCGAGGTTGAACGTGAAACGGGCGCAGAGGATACGTGTTTTTTGTGCTGAATATTGGCCGGGTGATCGATATTTTCAACATCCCAGTGAATGTCAGACCGCTATCGCGAGCAGGCTCACTCCCACAGGGGTTTTGTGCGGGACACTGCATTTGTGTTCGACGCAAAGCTCATGTGGGAGCGGGCTTGCCCGCGATAAATCTCAAGTCGTGCGCGGTTTGCGCCCCGACACGAAATGGCTGACATCATTAAACCCCGGCGTCGAGGAATGCCCTGGCACCACCAGCGAATCAATGAACGCCTCGTCCTCGGCCGTGATCTTCACCGCCTGGGCTTTCGTGTAGGCATCCCACTGTTCTTCAGTTCGCGGCCCCACGATGGCCGAGGTGACGGCGCTGTTGTTCAACACCCAGGCAATGGCGAATTCGACAATGCCCACGCCACGCTCCTGCGTGTAGCGCTGAATCTGCTGGGCAATGCGCAACGACTCGACTCGCCATTCGGTTTCCAGAATGCGCTTGTCGGCCCGGCCCGCACGGCTGTTGGCATCGGGTTTCACGTCCGGCGCATATTTGCCGCTGAGCACGCCGCGCGCCAGCGGGCTGTAAGGCACCACGCCAAGGCCATAATTGTGCGCAGCGGTGATCTGCTCGGTTTCCACCTGACGGTTGACGATGTTGTACAGCGGCTGGCTGATCACCGGCCGGTCGACGCCCAACTGATCCGCCAC
This sequence comes from Pseudomonas sp. fls2-241-R2A-110, assembly GCF_030209165.1. Classification (NCBI taxonomy): domain Bacteria; kingdom Pseudomonadati; phylum Pseudomonadota; class Gammaproteobacteria; order Pseudomonadales; family Pseudomonadaceae; genus Pseudomonas; species Pseudomonas sp. fls2-241-R2A-110. The sequence continues at coordinate 116,743 of NZ_JARVSN010000024.1, forward strand.
ACGAATCACCTCGGCGATGCGCCAGCCACGGTAGTTTGACAAGCCCCAATAACGAATCTTGCCCTGACGAATCAAGTCGCCAATCGCCGACACCGTCACTTCCAGCGGCGTGTTGTGGTCTTCGCGGTGCAGGTAATAGATGTCGAGATAGTCAGTGCCCAGGCGCGTCAGGCTGGCGTCGAGGCCGTTGAAAATGTGCTTGCGGCTCAAACCACTGCGGTTCGGAACGCCGTCCACCGGGCCAAAACCGACCTTGGTTGCCAGCACCCATTCGTGGCGGTTGCCGGCGATCGCTTCGCCGACGATCTCTTCGGAACGGCCGTTGGTGTAAACGTCCGCCGTGTCGATGAAATTGACGCCCTGGTCCCAGGCCTTGTCGATGATCCGCAGGGAATCTTCGGTGCTGGTCTGTTCGCCGAACATCATGGTGCCCAAGGTCAGGGTCGACACCTGTAAACCCGAATGACCCAGCGTGCGATAACTCATGACGAAATCCTTTTACCGGTGGGAGAAAGCCTCAATCAAATACCAGAACGGCGGTGTGGAGCAATCTGAATTATCGACAGAGGGCGCTGACAGCGCTCTTGCAGGAACGCTTTCAGCACCTTGGCCCGTTCCGAGACTTGAACCCGGTGAGGGCAAAATAGATGAATGGCACAGATTACCTTGCCGGTAATCGAACAACGTCAGCAATCGCCCGGCCTAAAGGCGAGTAATAAACAGCAATGTTTAACTGACACCTTCAGAAACTCTCTCAGACTACACATCCTTGCGCCGTTACCTACGACTGCGCCAGAATCCGCCGGCTTGTGCGCCTTGGGCCTGGGTTTTATCGTTTGTCCCGTCGCTGAAGAACAGCGATGGGGTTTGGTAGCCCGGGATTATTGTTAGGTGCACAGCACCACCTTTTTCAGAGTTTTCGTCTCTGATTTTTATGGTGGTCATGCGCAGGGCGCTTTCGGGCGCGCCGGTTTCCTAACGCCCGGTCTACCAACCTGAGCATGGCCGCCACCCACTCGTTTGGTAGCGAGGGTGATGGCTCCTTTTATCTTGTTAGGAGTTCCAACTATGTTCAAACCAACACCCAACCCACCAGCCCCCGACGACGTTTCCCCCTACGAATCCACCGATTCCAAAAAATTCAACGAAGCCGCCGACCGCGCTCTCGACCATTACCTCAATCCCGCCAAGGCACCACCCCCAAGAAAACCCAGCACGATGTTCCTCATCGCACCCGATATCGATTCGGAAAGCCTGTTGGCTCACGCCTGCGAGTCCATGGCCTCGGCGAGTGTGATGGCGAGTGATTTTGCCGGGGAGTTGCACGGGCCGCAGCGCCACAAGATGCTGGCGTTGCAGCAGATCATCATGCTGGGCGAGTTGGCGGTGAACCGGGCGCTGGATAACGTCGATCCGCAGAACGCTTGACGAGATCGTTCCCACGTCGAGGCGTCGAACCGTCCGCGTGGGAATGCAGCCCGGGACGCTCCGCGTCCCTATCGAGAGCTGGAACGCGGAGCGTCCCTTGATGCATTCCCACGCGGAGCGTGGGAACGATTATTAGTACGATCATTACACCCGCAACGTTCGCGTCATGCGCAGCGCCAGCAAGCTGCCGCACACAATCACTCCCGCCAGCAGATACAACGCCGCATCGGTCGAGCCGGTGCTGTCCTTGACCCAACCCACGAGGTACGGGCTGAGGAAACCCGCCATCTGCCCCATGGAGTTGATCAACGCCAGACCGCCCGCCGCCGCACCCGCGCTCAGCAGCGCCGTCGGCACCGGCCAGAACATCGGCAAGCCGGTGAGGGCGCCCATGGTGGCGATGGTCAGGCCGAGAATCGCGATGGCCGGCGTCGTGGCGAAGTTCACGGCGATCAGCAGACCGACCGCGCCCATCAGCATCGGCACCACCAAATGCCAGCGACGTTCTTTGCGCAGGTCCGCCGAGCGACCGACCATCAACATGAACACCGCCGCCAGCAGGTACGGAATCGCACTCAACCAGCCGATCACCAGGTTGTCGCTGAAACCGAGGTTCTTGATGATCGACGGCAGCCAGAAGTTGATCGCGTAGACGCCGCTCTGGATGCAGAAGTAGATCAAGCCAAAGGCCCAGATCGCCGGGTTCTTGAACACGGCCAGCAGCGAGTCGGTGGTGGTTTTCGGTTTGTTGGCCAGGTCCTCGGCGTGGTCGGCTTCCAGCACCGAACGCTCGAACGGTGTGAGCCATTTGGCGTTGGCGTAGCTGTCGCTGAGCAGGAAGTAGGCGAGGGCACCGAGGATCACGGTCGGGATGCCTTGCAACAGGAACATCCACTGCCAGCCGGCCAAACCGGCCTGACCTGCGCCGAAGTGGTTGAGGATCCAGCCGGAGAACGGACTGCCGAGCAGGCCGGACACCGGGATCGCCGACATGAACAGCGCCATGATGCGGCCACGGCGGAAGGTCGGGAACCACTGCGAGAGGTAAAGCACCACACCCGGAAAGAACCCGGCTTCAGCCGCGCCAGTGAACAGGCGCAAGGTGTAGAACTCGGTCGGTGTGGTGACGAACAGCAGGCAGGTCGACAGCGAGCCCCAGACCATCATCATCAGCGCAATCCAGCGCCGTGGGCCGAATTTGGTCAGCGCCAGGTTGCTCGGCACGCCGCACAGCACGTAGCCGATGAAGAAGATCCCGGCGCCGAGGCCGTACACGGTTTCGCTGAATTTCAGCGCGTCGAGCATCTGCAGTTTGGCGAATCCAACGTTGACCCGGTCGAGGTAGTTGAACAGGTAGCAGATGAAGATGAAGGGGATCAAACGCAGGGTAATGCGTTTGTAGACGGCGTTTTTTTCGTCAACGATGGCCTGGGTAGCGGCGGCGCTCTGTGACATGGCGGGCTCTCTCATTATTATGATTTTTTGTGATGCAACGGGTAAGTTGATCGCCCAGAGAGTCTCGACCACCCTGATGGTTGTTGTCTTTGTGCCTGAGCACAGGGTTTATCAGCCAGCCCTGTGCGGCTGAACAACCGTCCTACCAGCGTTTTCAAGGATCCCCATTATGTTCGAACTCGATCACGACCTGGCCCAGGACATCGTCGACCGGGCGATGGCCATTCTGCCGTACAACGTCAACGTCATGGACAGTCAGGGGTTGATTCTGGGCAGCGGCGAACCGGAGCGCATCAACACTCGCCACGAAGGCGCGCAACTGGTGCTGGCCAACGGGCGAGTGGTGGAAATCGACGCGCAAACGGCGATTCATCTCAAAGGCGTGCAGCCGGGGATCAACCTGCCGCTGTTGCTCGATCAGCGCTTGATCGGCGTGCTGGGCATCACCGGCGAACCCGAGCAACTGCGCACGTACGCCGAGCTTGTGCGTATGACCGCCGAGATGTTGGTCGGTCAGCGCAATCAGCAGGCCGAGCAGCAGTGGCGGCGTCAGCGTTGCGATGATTTGCTGGCGTTGCTGTTGAGCGAGGCGGGGGATTCGCCGCGTTTGCTGGACGAGGCGCAGCAATTGGGGCTCAAGCCGCAATTGACGCGGGTGCCTTATCTGTTCGAGTTGGGCATGGAACACGGGCCGGGGCAAACCGTCGAGGCGCTCAGCGCCTGGCTGACTTCGCGTTACCCGGACAGTTGGTGCGTGAGTTCGGCCAAGTCCTCGCTGCTGTGGTGCCGCCCGGCGACCCAGACAATCGAGAATGATCGACTGCTGGAAAAACTCGATGGCCTGGGCTGGAACATTTTGCGCATTGCGGTGGGCGGGCAGGCGGATGGACTGTCGGGGCTGCGCCGTTGCTATCGGCGTGTCGGCGACTTGCTGGCCTATGGTCGCGATGTGTTGCCGCATTCGCGCTTGCTCACGCTCAACCGTTATCGACTGCCGGTGATGCTCTGGCGTCACCGCAATGACGATGCGCTGGATGAATTGCTCAAACCGCTGCGCCAGGTCATCGCCAAGGACGGTAACGGTCAGTTGCTGGCGACCTTGCGCAGTTGGTGTGAGCACGATGGGCAGAGCCAGGCGTGTGCCGATGCATTGGGGATTCATCGCAACAGTCTGCGCTATCGGATGGAGCGGATTGCCGAGCTGAGCGGGGTTGATCCGCTGAAGCTGGATGGCATGCTGGCGTTGTACCTGGGTGTTCAGCTTTTGCCGCAAACCGACGCTCCGTAGGTGTATGACTTTGGGATGGGGGCGATCTTGAGGACGGTATCGCGAGCAGGCTCGCGATGGCAGACCACCAGCCAACATCGATGTCGGGTCGGAAAATACGGTTTTGTGAAAATGAACAATAATCGTCATGCCCGCTTGTGCAGCGGACTGGCGTTATTGTCCGGGGCTGCTGGCAGCATGGAGCGCATTGGAACTGGAGAATTCGCATGAAAATCGTCATCGCCCCCGATTCGTTCAAAGACAGCCTCAGTGCCCAGGGTGTGGCCGACGCGATTGCGCTCGGACTGGCTGAGGTCTGGCCTGATGCGCAACTGATCAAATGTCCGATGGCCGATGGCGGCGAAGGGACGGTCGAGTCGATTCTGGCGGCGTGCGAAGGCCAATTGCGCCGTACCACGGTGCGTGGTCCGCTCGGTGTGTCAGTCGATGCCGCGTGGGGCTGGTTGCCGCACAACCACACCGCGATCATCGAAATGGCCGAGGCCAGCGGCCTGCAATTGGTCGCGCCGGGCAAACGCGATGCCTGCACCAGCAGCACGTTCGGCACTGGCGAACTGATTCGCGCCGCGCTAGACGCCGGGGCACAACGGGTGATCCTGGCGATTGGCGGCAGCGCCACCAACGACGGCGGTGCCGGAGCGATGCAGGCATTGGGCGTGAAGCTGCTGGACGCTCAAGGGCAAACGCTGGCGCCGGGCGGTTTGGCGCTGGCGCAACTGGCCCACATCGACCTGAGTGAAATCGACCCGCGATTGAGCGAGGTGCAATTCGACATTGCAGCCGACGTCAACAATCCCCTGTGCGGCCCCCACGGCGCTTCTGCGATTTTTGGTCCGCAAAAAGGAGCATCGCCCGAACAGGTGCAGCAACTGGACGCAGCTCTTGGACACTTCGCCCGCTTGTGCGCCCAGGCATTGGGCAAAGACGTCAAGGACGAACCGGGCAGCGGCGCGGCAGGTGGTTTGGGCTTCGCGGCCAAGGCGTTTCTGAAGGCGCAATTCAAGGCCGGCGTGGAAGTCGTCGCCGAACTGGTCGGGCTGGCCGAAGCCGTGAAGGGCGCCGACCTGGTCATCACCGGGGAAGGGCGTTTCGATGCCCAGACGCTGCGCGGCAAAACCCCGTTCGGCGTGGCGCGTATTGCCCGGGAGCAGGGCGTGCCGGTGATTGTCATCGCCGGAACCTTGGGCGAGGGTTACCAGGACCTGTACGAACATGGCATCGATGCCGCGTTTGCCTTGGCCAGTGGGCCGATGACGCTGGAGCAAGCGTGTGCCGAGGCGCCACGCTTATTGCGCGATCGTGCCAGCGATATCGCGCGAGTATGGCGAATGGCGACGCGCCAGGCCTGACGAATACCTGTCAGGCAAGTGCAATTTCTGTGGGAGCGGGCTGGCCCGCGAAGAAGGCGCGTCAGTGACATTAATGGTGCCTGACACACCGCATTCGCGGGCAAGCCCGCTCCTACAGGTTTTGGCTATTGAGTGTTTCATGGACGAAGCACGTGAAACGTTTTGAAATATTTTTCGACAGCCCCCTGCAAAAAACCTCATCCCCTGCCGATACAGCCAATAGGCGCGCAAAAACCAATTACAACAGCGCCGCCAAACTGAAAACGCGCGCCACCGCCCGCCCTTCAGTGATCACGGCATGGATGCTCGAAGCCTCAATCACCGAGTATCTTGCTATGTCACTGCGTAACCTGAATATCGCGCCTCGAGCTTTCCTGGGTTTTGCCTTCATTGCCTTGCTCGTGATCGGGCTGGGTGTATTCGCCGTGAGCCGCATGTCGGTCATTCGCCAGGCTTCCGTCGACATGGAAAGCACGCAGCTGCCCAGTGTCGGCTATCTGGGCAACCTGACCGAAAACGTTCTGCGCCTGCGCATCCTTTCCTTCCGGGTGTTGGTCAACCGTGACGCGAGCGCGTTGCAGGAAGCGCAAACCCGTATCGGTGCGCTGGTCGACAAGGTGCGTACCGCGCAATCCAGTTATGCCGCGTTACCCGCCAGCCCCGAAGAAGCTGCGCTGTACAAGACCTTCACGGCGACGCTGGACAATTACATGCAAGCCCAGAATCAGATGCTGGAGCTGTCGCGACAGAACAAGCTCGATGAGATGCGTGCCTTGATCAATACACGGATCAAGGACGGCACCGATCAGATGGGCGAGCAGTTGAACAAACTGGTCGCCCTGAACAACAGCGATGCCAAATCGGCGTCCGTCGAAGCGGGCGAACATTACAGCAGCGCGATTACCGGCATCGTCGCGGTGGCGGTCATTGCTGCGCTGCTCACCGTATTGCTCGCCTGGCTGCTGACCCGCAGTATCGTCTCGCCGCTGAACCGCGCGTTGCAGGTGGCCCAGACCATTGCCGGTGGCAACCTGACCACCGTCATCGAAATCGATGGGCAAGACGAACCGGCCCGTTTGCTTGGCGCCTTGTCCGGGATGCAGGCCAACCTGCGCAAAACCATCGAACAGATCGCCGGTTCCGCGACCCAGCTGGGCGCGGCCGCCGAAGAACTCAGTACCGTGACCCAGGAAGCGTCCCGGGGCATGCAGCAACAGAATAACGAAATCGAACAAGCGGCCACGGCGGTCAACGAAATGACCGCCGCCGTGGAAGAAGTGGCGCGCAATGCGGTGTCGACATCCGAAGCCTCGAACCAGTCGACCCAGGCCGCACGCGAAGGCCGTGACCGTGTGGTGGAAACCGTCAACGCCATCCAGACCATGACCCACGACGTGCAAAACACCTCGCTGATGATCGAAGGCCTGGCCACTCAGGGCCGCGACATCGGCAAAGTGCTGGACGTGATCCGCGCCATCGCCGAGCAGACCAATCTGCTGGCACTCAACGCCGCCATCGAAGCCGCCCGTGCCGGTGAAGCCGGGCGCGGTTTTGCCGTGGTGGCGGACGAAGTCCGGGCCCTGGCCCATCGCACTGCGCAGTCGACCCAGGAAATCGAAAAAATGGTCGCCGGTATTCAGAACGGTACAGGTGAAGCGGTCTCGTCGATGGCGCAAAGCAATCAGCGCACCCAAAGCACCCTGGAAATGGCCCGCGCCGCCGGTGTCGCGCTGGAGCAGATCACCCAGTCGATCCACTTGATCAACGAGCGCAACCTGGTGATCGCCAGCGCCTCGGAAGAACAGGCCCAGGTGTCCCGCGAAGTCGACCGCAACCTGGTGAACATCCGCGATCTGGCCACCCAGTCCGCCGCCGGTGCCAACCAGACCAGCGCTGCCACCCATGAACTGTCGCGGCTTGCGGTGAATTTGAATGCGATGGTGGCGCGCTTTGTGATTTGAGGTAGGGTTGAGGTTTGGAGTCCGCGCGCGACAGGAGAATGACATGCGCTATTCAGCCTTGACCCAACGAATCGCCGGCGACGGAGCGGCAGTCTGGCAGATTCATGACCGAGCGCTGGAAATGCGCGAACAAGGAATCGATGTATTGTTGCTGTCGATCGGCGATCCGGATTTCGACACGCCGAAGCCCATCGTCCAGGCGGCCATCGACAGCCTGCACGCCGGCGACACGCATTACCCGGAGGTGCGCGGCAGTCGTGGACTGCGCAGCAGCATCGCCCGTCGCCATCGTCAACGCAGTGGCCAGACGGTGGACGCCGATCATGTGATCGTGTTCCCGGGAGCGCAGTGCGCCGTGTATTCGGTTGCGCAATGCCTGCTCGATCCGGGCGATGAAGTGATCGTTGCCGAGCCGATGTACGTGACCTATGAAGGCGTGTTTGGCGCCTGCGGGGCCAAAGTGGTACCGGTGGCGGTGCGTCCGCAGAACGGCTTTCGGGTCGACCCGGCGGATGTCGCGGCACTGATCACGCCGAAAACCCGCGTCATCCTGCTCAACAGTCCGAACAATCCATCCGGTGCCAGTTTGCCGCTCGACACGTGGCGCGCGCTGGCCGCGTTATGTGTGCGCCATGATCTGTGGCTGATCAGCGATGAGGTCTACAGCGATCTGTTGTTCGAGGGCGAGCACACCAGCCCCGCCAGTTTGCCGGGCATGGCCGAGCGCACCGCGACCATCAATAGCCTGTCCAAATCCCATGCCATGAGCGGCTGGCGGGTGGGCTGGTCGATCGGTCCGAAAACCTTGGCCGAGCATCTGGTGAATTTGTCGTTGTGCATGTTGTTCGGCATTCCGGATTTTATTCAGAACGCGGCGCAATTGGCATTGGACGAAGACTTGCCGGAGGTGGCGCAGATGCGCGAGGAATATCGCCAGCGTCGCGATCTGGTGTGTTCGATGTTGGATGGCAGTGCCGGGATTCGTGCAATCAAACCTGACGGCGGAATGTTTGTGATGGTCGACGTGCGCCCGACCGGGTTGTGCGCCCAGCGATTTGCCGAGCGACTGCTGGAGGGATACGGCGTGTCGGTGTTGGCCGGCGAGGCGTTCGGACCGAGTGCGGCGGGGCATATTCGCATCGGACTGGTGGTGGATCAGTTGAAGCTGGCGGATGCGTGCCAGCGGATTGCATCGTGCGCGGAGCAACTGCTGGAGGCGCGGCGAGCCTGACCAGCGCTCCAGATCGTTCCCACGCTCTGCGTGGGAATGCATCTGGGGACGCTCCGCGTCCCATGTGACGCAGAGCGTCACGGGCTGCATTCCCACGCGGACGGTTCGACGCCTCGACGTGGGAACGATCAGTCCTGCCAAGCCCCGGCATTCACCAGATTCTTCGGTCGCTCACCCGCCAACGCCATCAGCAGATTATCCACCGCGCACCTGGCCATCGCCTCGCGTGTTTCATGGGTTGCCGAACCCATGTGCGGCGTCGCCACCACGTTGTTCAACGTCAACAACGGCGAATCCGTCTGCAGCGGCTCACGCTCAAACACATCCAGCCCGGCAGCACGAATCTGCCCGGTCCGCAGCGCTTCAATCAGTGCCGTTTCGTCCACCACCTTGCCCCGGGAAATATTGATGAAAATGCTCTCGGGCCGCATCAGGGCGAATTCCTCGGCGCCAATCAAGCCTTCAGTTTCAGCCGTCAGCGGCAACGTCAGGCAAATGAAATCGGCCTGCTGCAACAACTCCGTGAGGCTGCGGTATTGAGCATTGAAGCGCTGCTCAACCGCGGGTTTCGGTGAATGGCTGTGATAGATCACCGGCATGCCAAAGCCGAAATGTCCGCGCTGGGCCAACGCCTCACCGATGCGCCCCATGCCGATGATGCCCAACGTTTTGCCATGCACGTCCGTGCCGAAATGCACCGGGCCGATGTTGCGCTGCCATTGGCCGGCGCGAACCATGTTCGCCAGTTCCACCACGCGCCGGGCCGTGGCCAGGATCAGTGCGAAACCGGTGTCGGCGGTGGTTTCGGTCAGCACGTCAGGGGTGTTGCTGAGCAGGATCCGGCGCTCGGTCAGGTAGTCGATGTCGTAATTGTCGACACCGACGGAGACGCTGGCGATGGCTTCCAGATGCGGCGCCAGGTCCAGCAATTGCGCATCCAGTTTCAGGCTCGCACCGAGCAAACCCTGGGCCCGGGGCAGGGCGTCGCGCAGTTGCGCGATGCCCTCCGGGTTGAGGTTGTCGATCAGCGTCACGTCGGCGTGCTCATGCAGGCGCGCCATCAGCAGCGGAGAAAGTTTCTTGTACAGCACAACCTGCTTTTTCATCGTCATCGTCTCAACTTCAATTCAAGGGTGAGCAGTCGCGGGCCGCTGCGCAGCCACGACCCGGTCACTGGCACCGGGCTTGAGGAAAATCGTCAACACCACCGAGAGCATCAACGCGCCGCTCATCAACAGATAAGACGCACCCGGAGATCCCGTGGAACTGTTCAGGTAACCCACCAGATACGAACCACCAAACGAACCCAGTGCGCCCATGCTGTTGATCAGCGCCATCGCGCCACCCGCGACGTTGGCCGGAAGGATTTCGGGAACGATGGCGAAGAACGGTCCGTAAGGCGCATACATGCAGGCGCCAGCGATGACCAATAGGGTGTAGGACCACCAGAAATGTTCGGCGCCCAAGGCGTAGGAACCGTAGAACGCGATCGAGGCAATCAGCAGCGGCGGCCAGACGAAACGTTTGCGTTTCTGCAGTTTGTCCGAACCCCAGGACACCAGCAGCATGCCGATCACGGCCGCCAGATACGGCAGCGCCGAAAGCCAGCCGGCCTCGATCATGTCCATCTGCGCACCGGCCTTGAGGATCGACGGCAGCCACAACACGAAACCGTAGACACCAATGCTCCAGCAGAAAAACTGCAAGGCCAGGATGATGACTTTCGGTGAGCGGAAAGCTTCGGCGTAGTTCTTCACGGCTTTGATGCCGACCTGCTCGGCGGCGAGGGCGCTTTGCAGATCCTGCTTCTCTTGTTCGGTCAGCCATTTGGCCTGGGCCGGACGATCATCGGCCAGGCGCCACCAGATAAAGGCCCACAGCACCGCCGGCAACCCTTCGATGATGAACATCCAGCGCCAGCTGAAATGCTGCACCAGATAACCCGACACCACCGACATCCAGAGCATGGTCACCGGGTTGCCGAGGATCAAAAAGGTGTTGGCGCGCGAGCGTTCGGCACGGGTGAACCAGTGGCACAGGTACACCAGCATTGCTGGCATCACGGCGGCTTCGACCACGCCGAGCATGAAGCGAATCACCACCAGCCAATAGGCGTTGGAAACGATCCCGGTCAACGTGGCCAGGCCGCCCCAGAGGATCAGGCTGACGAAGATGAGCTTTTTCACACTGTGTTTCTGGGCATAGATTGCGCCCGGCACCTGGAAGAAAAAGTAGCCAAGGAAGAACAGTGCGCCGAGCATCGACGACAGGCCCGGCGTGATCATCAGGTCGGCGGCCATGCCCGAGGCGGCGGCGAATCCATAATTGGCGCGGTCCAGATACGCCAGGCTGTAGGTGATGAAAACGATGGGCATGATGTACCACCAACGGCGGGCGGCGAGTGTTGCGGTTTTCATAGTGGTGCTCCTGAGCTTGTTGTTTTTGTCGCAGCAGGTAACGGTTTAAATATCTTCAGTGACTGTGCAGGCCTCATCGCGAGCAAGCTCGCTCCCACATTGGATCTAGGTGAAACAAAAACCCCCGGTGGGAACGGGCTTGCCCGCGATGGCGGCCTCGAATTCGACGGACATTTCCAGCCGGGTCGGCAACCCTTCCATGTCCCCCCGACTCTGAACCGCGCGGCTGCCAATCCAGTTGGCGCGCCCCACGGCATCGGCAACGCTGTGGTTTTCCAGCAAGGCGCTGATCATCCCGACCGCAAAGCCATCGCCAGCGCCGACGGTGTCGACCACGGTTTCTACCGGCACGCCGGCAACAAATCCCTCGTCCAGCTGCGTGCGGTAATACGCGCCATGCGGCCCGAGCTTGATCGCCACCGCTTCAACGCCCAGGTCGAGGTAGAACGCCGCAATGTCGGCCGGGTCGTCGAACCCGGTCAGCAGACGTCCTTCACTCAATCCCGGCAGCACCCAATGGGCGAGGGCGGCGAGGCGGTTTATTTCAGTGATCATCAGTTGTTCGCTGGCCCACAGGCTCGGGCGCAGATTTGGGTCGAAGGACACACTGCGCCCGGCCTGGCGCATGCGCGTCATCAGTTCGAATGACATCTCCCGGGTCGACACGGACAGCGCCGCCGGAATGCCGGTGGCGTGCAAGTGGCGAGCGGTGAGCAACGGCTCGGAGATCGATTGCACCGACAAATGACTGGCCGCCGAACCGCGACGGAAATACTCGACCACGGGATCGCTGCCATCGTCGGCGCGGGATTTGAGCTGAAAACCGGTCGGGTGTGCAGGGTCGATGGCGACGTGACTGCAATCCAGACCTTCTTTTTCCAGGGTGTCGACGACAAACCGGCCCAGCGAGTCAGCGCCAACCCGGCTCAACCACGCCACGTTGAAACCCAGCCGTGACAGGCCAATCGCGACGTTGCTGTCGGCCCCGGCAATGTGCTTGTGGAATTGGCTCACCTCGGCCAGATCACCGTTCTGCTCGGCGACGAACATCGCCATGGTTTCGCCGAATGACAGAATATCGAACTCAGGCATGAGCGCTCTCCAAACGGGATTGACCGAGGTGGGCGAGGGTGGCGACGTGTTCGGTGGTAAGCTGGATCAGATCATCGCCTTGCAGCGGATATTCCGCCGCCCGCATGACGCCTTGGGCCATGTGCCGCAGCAGTTGTTCCCACTCATGCACGTCGCTGGCGGTGGGTGGGATGGCGACCAGTTTGCCGTCGGCGCGGCGCATCACGGCCTTGCAATGCACATAACCGACATGCCGGCCAAGCAACCGGGCGGCGCTGGCGGCGGATTGGTCCTGCCAGTGCCAGTTACCGATGTCGAAAGTCATTTTGATTGGCAGGTTGTGTTGCTCCACTTCGCCGAAAAAGCGCTGGAACGGTTCAATGCGTCCTCCGTGCAAGGTCTGGTCGTTTTCCACCAGCAGTTGCACCGGGCTCTGGGCCAGCACACGATCCAGGGCCAGCAAGTCATTGTTGTCGGTGAAATAGCCCAGCGACACTTTCAGCCATTTGGCGCCGAACGTCTGGGCGCGTTCAAGGGTCGCGCGCAGGTCAGGATTGGGCTTCGACTGACCGGCCAGCCACAGCTCCATCGGCGAGGAGTAGATACTCTCCAGGCCCTGTGATTGTGTGTCCTCGGCCAGTTGCCGTGGGTCTTCATCGGTCAGCAACTCTTCGCGCCACTCAATGCGTGTGGCACCGGCTGCGGCCAATACTTCGATAAAACTGCCTTGGCCGCGTTGGCGGACAAGGTCGGCGCCGTAGCTGGAAAGGCTGATGGAAACGGGTGGTTTATTCATTGTTCTGCACCTCTGAAACCGGTTTCATTTTTATTCAAAAAAAAGGCTGTCTTGAGTTTTGTCCTGTCCTTTAGGGCCTCATCGCGAGCAGGCTCACTCCTACAGGGGATCTGTGGCGTACACAAAACCAATGTGGGAGCGAGCCTGCTCGCGATGAGGCCGGAACATTCACCGCAAATCCCCCAGAGTCGACCCACGCACTATCAACCGAGCCGAAAAATCCAGGGTCCGCACCGGCCCGTCATCCCCGCGTAACCGCTTGAGCAAACATTCAAATGCACTCGCGCCAATCTCCACCGTGGGCTGGGCAAGGGCGGTAATCCCGCTGCCCACCAACGGATACCAATCCAGGTCATCCAGGGCGATCAGCCCCACCTCTTCAAACAGGTTGCACTGCAATTCCCGCAACGCGTGAGTGGTCGCCAATGCTGCAATGCCGTTGGCACAAAACAACGCTTTCGGGCCAACGCCGGGTGTGTTCAAGAAGGTTTTCAGGTGCGAGGTCAGCTCGCTGCCGGTTTCCACCACTGCGCCGGACATCGCCGCGCGTTGCTCGATCTGCGACTTGAAACTGCCGACTCGCTCGATCCGCGAACTGGTGCCGTCAAACGGCTCCGTCACCATCAGCACATCGCGATAACCGCGTTCTTCAAGGTGGGCGAGGGCCATTTCAACAGCGGCCGGATTGTCTAGCCCGACCAGATCGCTCTCAAGCTGCTCGACCTTACGATCCACCAGCACCATCGGCATTTCACGATGCAACTCGCGCAATTCATCGCGGTGATGCCCGAGGGTGTTCACGATCAAGCCTTCGATGTTGTACGAGCGCAGCAGCGCCAGGTGTTGACGCTCCTGCTCGTCATCACGATCGGTGTTGCACACCACCAGGCTGTAGCCGTGCTGACGGCAGGCGGTTTCCACCCCGTGCATCACGGCAATCGAATAAGGGTTACGGATATCGGCCACCAGCATGCCGATCAGGCGGGTTCGACCGCGTTTCAGGCCACGGGCCATCTGGTTGGGGCGATAGCCGAGTGCGGCAATCGCCTGCTCGATGCGCAAGGCCGTGGCGTCGGAAAGCAGGGCGCGGTCATCGCCGATGAAGCGCGAGACGCTGGCTTTCGAGACGCCGGCATGTTCGGCGACGTCGAGCATCGTGACGCGGCTGCGCTGGGCGGCGGAGAAATCGTTCATCTGGCGATCTTCTTATTAGTCATTCAGGTAATTCCATTGTTCGACAATGAAACCGGTTTCAGAGAACAACATTTTCCGCAACGTCGTCAAGTTTTTCTAACCGTCAGCCAGTCTGAGGAGCGTATTTTTACCGACGAACGGTGGAAAAACCTGTCAGATATGACAGTAGGCAGGCAAGAGGCAAGTGGGTCTAATTCCACCAAGGCTGAAGTGGCAGCCTTCAAAGAGATAAAGATATGTCGTCACTTGCCAACAACGAAACGTCCATCGGATTGTTTGCCGTGCCCTTGGAAATCGAGGGTGTAGGTGCCGATCGTGTGCTTCCGCCAGTGACCTCCACAGACGGCGCCAGGTTGTTGATTCCAAAATGGCCCAACCCTTCCGTCATCATTGGCAACAGCGATTTGCTGGAAATCTGGGTGACAGAGCCGGGAGCAAATATAGAAACGTTGTTCTACAGCAACCCGTTTCCGGTTCCCGTCACCATCCCGAACTTCTTTTTGTTACCGGCGCAGTACCTGCAGCGTAACGGCAATATCGATTTGAAGTACCGGGTCACCCAGGGTGACAGCGGCAATGAAGATACTTCATTGCCTCAAACATTCATTGTCAGACGTCCTGTTCCGGTGAATCTTGAAGAGCCGACGTTTCCCAATACCACACTGTGGGGATACCTCAATTGCAGTTCTTCTCCGAAGGTGTGGGAGGCAGTACACATTAAGGCTCCCGTACAGCCGGGGCGTTTTAGTTTGGGTGATGAGTGTGTTCTGGGTTGGGAGGGGTTCGACAGTCTCAACGGGGTTAGGCCTATCCCGGGAACAGCGTTGCAAGTCAGTAAAACATTGACAAAAACAGACGTTGAAGAGGGTCCCCTCTTTGTTCTTGGGAACGATAAGTATGAGCAATATATAAAACCCATTCAATATGGATCGGCACTGGCTCACTACACGCTTTTTAGAAACGGTATTGCGCTGGGGAAGTCGGCAGTTGGCTTGTTGAAGATTGACAGGACTCTTCCAGGGCAACCGCCCTGTGGTCCGGTTCTCGCGAGAGGCTTGGGTTCAATAGTTGTAGATGATGCGTTAGATGATATCGAAAGTGGTAAAGCGTTGGTGCCAGAAGCCTGCAGCCTGTCGTCGCACGATTGTTTATTGGGTATTGACGTTGATTGTTCAATGAATCACTCACCGATGGAGTTTTCAAAAATGAATATGCCCGTTAAGGATGCAATCGGCGTGCTTGCCGTGACTCCCATTATTGTTGGTCAGTTGGCGGATCGCAGGCTGACTTACAAGCAACTAAGAGAAGACAGACTCATAAAAGTTGAGTTGTCAGATGTTGCTGACAAAAGTGATCTGGGTGCAGCCCGGATCGATCTTCATGTTTTTCCGAAAGGAACAGTTATTAACGAGTTCGATCCGACGTTTATTGTGGCAACGAAGTTAAAGGTCGATCAATCAGGAGGCGACTGGACGTTCCCGGTTACATTTGATGTACCTGTCGATACCCTTATCGAAAAATTCCATGCGGCGGGTGACTACACGGCGTACGAATTTGCTTTTGTCATTCATGATGTGCCCGGCAACGTCGATACTTCCAGCCCGTACGCTGAAGCATTGATCGATCTGACCGCCCCTCATCAGCGTCAGCCAGGTGGTCCCAACGGCACCGGGAATCGGCCGACATTGCTGACACTAGGGACGACCGTGCCCGCAATCATTAATGATGCCTGGTTGAATGACCCTGCCAATGCCGGTGGTCTGAACCTTAACGTTCCCAACACCTATCAGAAGTTTGAAGCGGGCAACGACGTCGTCAACTTCTACATTTCGCAGTTGACGACCTTCACGTTGATGCAAGGGGAAACACCCGCGTTCAGTGGGCCACTTCCTGCCGACGGGGTTATCAACATTCCGCTGAGTTTTCTGCAGAACCTGGCAGAAGGGACATACTATTATTCCTACAACCTGACGGACTTGCCAGGGAGTATCAGTAATAACGCAGCTATTACAACCCTGTTACAACGGGTTGTAACACCAGCGCCAATCCTCGATGCGCCACGCATTCCGGTCACCGGCCCCACAGGTGCCATTGCGATTAACTTGACGACGGTTAATCCGCCACCGTCGAAAGTCATCATGGAAACTGATCATCCGATAAATTCAATTGAAAATGACCGGGTAATCCCGTACATGTCTTCCTCTCAGGGAATATTTGAGGTCAACGAACAAACGATCCCTCCGGCCGGTACTCCAGGTCCTCTGAAGTTCTCGCTGGACTACGACTTTTTTTCCCTGGTCTTTGGCGACGCAAACGGCCTGGATGAAGTGGAATTCGAGTACTGGTTTGAACTGGGCCGGCCCACCATTAACCCCAACCCGGTTTCACCCCCGGCGTTCGGTATTATTGACTTTGCATACGCGGGGCCGGAGCAGCCGAACCTGCCGGATCTGGAAAACCCCAATATTGTGCCGGTAGTCGTACAAGGTGCAGGAACGCCCGTTCCAAATCCCAATACGCTCACTCCAGCGCAAGCCGGTATTGCTGCAGAAATGATCTGGCCGATCTGGAGTGACCCTGCCCGGCCTGTGAGCGGGCGAGAAATTGTCACGTTCTTTTACCAAGGCAAACAGGTCGGCAACCCTGTGCCGGTGCGCATCGGCGATACGTCTGTGCGCACCGCATTATCATGGGCCACGATCCTTGCCGAGGGCAATGGTACGGGTGCAAATGCCAGAGAGGCCTATATCACAATCGAGTTCCCTGGCAGTGCCAATAAGATGAAACAACTGATCACGACCAAAGTCGACGTGACGGCAATCGTGATCAACCTGCCTGTGCCTAGAATCGTTGTATCTGCCTTCAGAGGGCCAACTGGCAACTTGATACCTGAGCGCTTCATCACCAGTATCAGTTGCCCGGCCTTTAATCACCCAGTCGTGCCAAACGGCCCGATGCCGCCGTTTCAGCCGCGTAGCCTGCGGATTCGTATCGAGCGCGATGCCAATATCCCGACCGGCGCAATGGTGAATTTGAATTTCGAAGGACGGGTCACCAATGCCGTGGGTGCGGCGCCGATTCCCGGTACGCTGATTACCCGTTCGGCGCCCATGCCAGCGACAGGTCCATTGGAATTCAATCTGACGGAGTACAACCCGCAAATCAGAACGATTCAACTGCCAAGCCCCGACGGCAAAACGCGCCCGGCGGCCCGTTATGCGCGCATCGCTTACACGGTTAACGGTATTACGTCGGAAGTTACCGTTGCAGTCCAAATATTGAACGCCAGCCTTGTGTATTGCGAGCTAGAGCGTCCGGAAGTTTCACCGTAATTAACACGTCAAGCTCTACTGCTTGCTGATGAGGGAGAGCGTTTTCTTCTTCATCAGCAAGGAGTTTTTTACGTTCGGATACGGAAGTTCATACGTATAAAAAAGGATAAGTCCTACTTTAAGGCCGACTTATCCTACATATCGTTCAAGGATTCATCCGTAGTCTGGCGGCCGTTATTAGTCCGGCTTGCGATTTTCCCGAGTCGGTCACTCGTTCCTGAAGGAATGTAATCGAGTAGGACTCAACTATGTCGCCAAAGCCAGTACTCACTTTTTCCAAAACAACACTCAGTGTATGGATGTTGTCCTTCATGCCGGGCCTGCTTAATATTTCTGCGGTTCAGGCCGCCACCATACCGGCAGGCACCACTCAAAACATAGATTCCAGTACACCCCTGGATACGTGGCAAGTGCTGAACAACGCCACACTCATTGGCTCAAGTGCCACAACGCTGGGCATCGCCAGTACGACAGGCGGGCTGATTGATCTGCGCAATTCGACGACCAATTCGACGGGTGCTGGCGGGCTTCAAAACGGCATTGCCCTGACGAATGCGACGGCCACGTTGAATAATTCAACGGTCACCAGCATAAACGGGGTCGGAATATCAGCTGTTCGCAACATTACCAGCGTTGGCGGCTCCAGGGTGAACCTGAGCAATAACAGTGTCGTCAGTGGCCTGCAAGGGGGCATTGCCGGCAATCGTTTCAGCGAGCTGAATGTGCAGAACTCCATCGTCGAGGGCACCGGGGCCAGCAGCTTCGGGATTCGTCTGCTCGAAGGCTCGTTGTCCGCTACAGGCAGTACGGTTACAGGGGGGCTCAATGGTGTGACCGTTGGCACTGATACCTTGGCTTCAGCGCTGATTCATTCGAAGATTTTTCTGAACAACACCCATGTCGAAGGTAAAACCGGCTCGGCCATCGTTGTCGGTATCAATGCGCCGAACTTCCCGACCATTGCCGACATTGAAGTCAGTAACGGCTCCAGCCTCAAAGGTGGCAACGGCATTGTGCTTGATGTGCGAACTGGCGCTTTGGCCAACCTGCTGGTCGACGACAGCCATGTGGTCGGCAATGTGATTGTGGCGGCGGGTGGTTCGGCAAACGTTACCTTGCAAAATAAAGCGGTACTCAACGGTGATATGCAGAATGTCACCAACGCGACCCTCAACAATCAGGCGCAAATGACCGGCAATGTGCTGGGCGCTTCAAGCGTGTCGCTCGACAACGGGTCTTCGCTCACCGGCAATCTGCAAGATACCGCCAATGTCTCGGTCAATCATCAGAGCGTGGTGACAGGTAATGTATTGCGAGCGTCGGCAGTAACGATCAACAACGCGTCCACGTTCACGGGTGACTTGCAGGATGTCTCCACTGCTTCGATCAATAACCAAAGCCAGATGAAGGGTAATGTCACGGCGGCTACGGAGAGTCTGTCCAGTCTCACTCTGGATAATGGGGCGAGCCTGACCGGACAGGTCAACAATGTGAGCAATTTTTCCATCAATAACCAGGCGTTCTGGCAAATGACGCAAAGCCAGTCCGTGAACAATCTCAATCTAAACAATGGAGGGATTGTCCGGCTGGGAGGTGATAAGGAGTACTTTCAGCTCAACGTGGCCAATCTGAGCGGTAACGGTACCTTTGAAATTGGCACTGACTTTCGCACCCACCAGACCAATCTGTTGAACCTCACCGGAAGCGCGACTGGCAGTCATCAATTGCGGGTTTCCAGCAGCGGTTCGGATCCGGTCAATGATTCGCAGATCAAAGTGGTGCAGTCGGTCGGCAGCAGTAGTGCCCAATTCGCTCTGCCCAACGGGAGGTTGGATTCCGGGGCCTTTACCTATCAGCTGGTCAAGGAGGGTGAGGATTGGTATCTGCGTCCCGACAGGGAGGTGGTGAGCACGCCCACCCGCGCGGTCATGGCGATCTTCGGTACCGCGCCGACGGTGATCTACGGTGAAATGGCTTCGCTGACCAACCGCATGGGCGAGTTGCGAAGCAGCAGCAGTCCGACGGGAGGCTGGATTCGCTCGTATGGCAATCGCTACAGCATCAGCAATAACGCTTACGGTAATGGATACAGTCAGCGCCAGGCCGGGTTGTCCATGGGCGTGGATACGCCGGTCCAGATTGCCGGCGAACAGATGTTGTTGGGGGCTTTTATCGGTTACAGCCAGTCGGACCTTGATCTGAGTCGCGGCAGTTCCGGTGAAATCGGCAGTACTTCGCTTGGGGTCTACGGTACTTGGTTGGGCGATAGCGGCTACTACCTGGATACCGTGGCCAAGCTCAACCATTTTCGCAATAAAGCCAAGGTGTCATTGAGCGATGACACCTTGACCAAGGGTAGCTACAACAATCTAGGGGCCAGTGCGTCGGTGGAGTTCGGCAAGCACATCGAGTTCAAGGATGGGTATTACATCGAACCCTTCACTCAGTGGCAGATGGCCTCGGTGCAAGGCCAGGACTTCAGCCTGGATAACGGTTTGAAGGTGGATGCCGATACCACGCGGTCCATGCTTGGCAAGGCGGGTGTAACACTGGGCCGTGGCATGACGTTGGCCAACGGCAGTGTTCTGCAACCGCACATCCGTGCAGCCGTCGTTCGTGAGTTTGTGAAAAGCAATGAAGTGCGGGTCAATCAGAACTCCTTCGAAAATGACCTGCGAGGTAACCGTTTGGAAGTCGGCACTGGCGTGGCCTGGACATTGAATGACCGGTGGCAGTTGCACACTGAACTGGACACCAGCAAGGGTGACAACGTCACCAAGGACTTCGGTATCAATATGGGGGCTCATTACAAGTTCTGATCTTGAATAAAAAAGGGAAGCCGAGGCTTCCCTTTTTTATTATGTGGCAGGGTTAACCTGCTTTTAACACCTGGAAGTCGCCCTTGAGAATAAACGTTTGCTCTTCGGTGTTGGGCATTTCAATATTGACATTGAAGCTGCCCTTGACGTTTCCTTCGCTCGCCGGCGTGATCGAAATGTTGCCGGAGATACCTTCATAAACAGTACCGTCATCGTTTTTTAAACTGAATCCTACATCGTCACGGCCTTTTACTTCGTATTCACCAACATCCAGGCTGTCGGGAAGCAGGATAGTCAGTTCACGAACAGTCGTTTGTGACGCGCGGGTACGTTTATCACTTCGTTCGATAGCGGTAATACAGAGGGCGTCAAGTTTCTTGGCTCCCGTTTTGACCTTGCCGATCAGCCGAGAGGTAGCGTTGAAATCGACAAAGGTTAGTTCGGTATTGGCGAACGCTTTGGCAATCACATAATTACCTGCGGCAAAACCGGTACGTTTGATAACAGCATTCATGGATTGGGTCTCCCGTTACTTTGAGTAAGGTATCCAAAGGCCGTGGCAGGCCCTAATCCTGGATGTGCTATGAGAGCCTGGTTTAGAACACGTTGTAAACTGTCATAGTTGACAGTTTACAACGGGCTTTTTATAGCGACAAAACTAAACGAATGCAGGTAGCCAGGCGGCGGCTATCAGCAATACGCCCATGGTCCTGTTGAAACAGCTTCGCGCGCGGTCTGACCGTAGCAAGTGTGCCGTCCCGCTCCCCAGCGCCGCCCAAGCGCCCAGGCAAGGGAGTGCGATCAAAAAGAACAGCAGTGACAGTTGCTGCACCTTCGCGGCCTTGTCACCACCACCGGCGGTGAACACACTGATCACGGCCAACGCCATCATCCAGCTCTTCGGGTTGATCCACTGAAGGCCCGCCGAGCTCCAGAATCCAAGCCGTGGGCCTGAGGGCAAAGATTGCGAATTTAACTCAACGGACGGTGACCAAAATATTCTCCATCCCAGATAGTTAAGCCAGGCAATGCCCGCCCAGTACACCGTCGCGTGAATCACCGGGTGTGCGTGTAATGTCGAACCCAGACCGCTACCGACCAGCAGCACCATCAACGCAGCGCTTGAACAGGCACCGAACACGATCGGAAGGGCCGCCTTGAAGCCATGTCGGGCGCTGGTGCTCAATACGAGAATATTGGTCGGCCCCGGCGTAATAGAGGCTACGAAAGCGAACAGTAAAAACGGTAACAGGGTCGGGAATGTGGACAGCATGAGGTCAGGCTCCTGAATAAATCGCAGGAGTAGATGTTCACAAGTCGAGAATCAAACGTCTGGAAGATTTGAGCAGCGCTTGCGGTACATCGCTGGCGTCAGGCCATAGGCCCGAACGAACCAACGTCCCAGATGACTTTGATCGGCAAACCCCAACTCCATGGCCACTGCAGCCGGTTGCACGCCGTCGGCCAGCATTCGCCGCGCCTTCGACAACCGTAACTGCACCAAATAGGCGTGTGGCGCCAGGCCATAGGCGGCCTTGAAGGCCCGAGTCAGACGAAATCTGTCGACACCCGCCGCGGTGGCAACCTGATCAAGACCGATATCGAATTGGGCGTTGGCGTGCAGGTAATCCCGAGCTTTCTGCGCCACCAGCGGCAGGCGTGGATCTTCACCGTACCGAGTGCGCCAGTGCAGGTGACTGGTCAGGCGTTCGAGCAAATTGTCGAGGGCGGTCTGGCGCACGATCTTCAGCTCACCGTGATGCAGGGTTTGAAACGCCAGGCTAGTGGCGTGGGCCAGTCGCGGGTCGCTGGCCAGCGTGTGAGCGAAGCTCAATTGACTGTTATCGGGAGCGTTTTCGAAGACCACACTTAGTTCACGCTGCAACCACAGCGGGTCGAGGTACAGCATGCGGTAAGTGAAGCCGTCTTCGGTCGGTGCTTCGCCGTCGTGGATATCGCCCGGTTCCAGCAGAAACACTTTGCCCGGGGTGCTCTGATGTTTCGCCCGACGACAATTGAATTGCTGGACGCCTTGTTCGGTCACGCCCACCAGGTAGCTGTCGTGCCAATGCGGGTCGTAGGCATGGCCCTGGAAATGCGCGCGCAGGGTCTCGATGCCGGTATCGGCGTCCTGGGCCAGTTCGATCCAGTTGTCAGGGGACATGCTGCACCTGTGAGACGGAATACCGGCTTATTTAACGCCGATGCCGAGGTCGATACCTAGAACGTTTGTGCACGCATCAGTTGAACAGTCCGGCTGCGATGTTGATCGAGAAGCCAAGGATCGCCGTGTTGAACAAAAAACCGATCAGCGATTGCGCCAGCACAATCTTGCGCATGCCCCGTGTCGCTACGCCCACATCCGAGGTCTGCACCGCCACGCCGATGGTGAAGGAGAAATACAGAAAGTCCCAATAATTGGGGGTTTCCAGCCCTTCAGCGAAACGCAGCGCCAGGTCTTTGCCGTCCCAGGTGTAGAACAGGCGAGCGTAGTGCACGCTGAAAATCACCCCGATCAACAACCATGAACCGATCACCGTCATCGCGGTGAAGCCGTAATGCAGAAGTTTGCGGGTGGTTTCCAGGTCTTTGCTGCCGGCGAGTTCAAAGGTGATGGTCGCGAGGCTGGCAATGGCGGCGATGCACACCACGAACAACACCAGACCGGCGTTTTCATCTTCAATCTCGGCAATGCGCTTCACGTCCGGAGCCTTGGCGCGCGTGGCGAGCCAGAACATCAGGATCAGGTAGGTCCAGACCCCGGCATTCCAGCCAATGAGGATTTTGCTGATGATCGAATCGGCTGGAACCAGAATGCCTGCCGCGACGCCAAGGAGGGCGGCGGCGGACAGGCGAGGGTGGGTGCGGGCAAGGAAGGGCATGGAGACTCACGGTCAGGGGCGATGCAGCACCATAGCCTTGCTGTGAGTGGTGCAGCAAGTACGGCGCGTTTGAGACACATCAAACGCGTTGTCACAAGTACAAGCCGACTATCTTTTATCTTCCACGTTGAACTCTATGCAATCTGACTTCATTTGTCTTTCGGCGTTAAAAACACCTACGAAATTTAAAATCCGACCTTTAAGTACGCCTATTGACGAACCCTGCAATGGCGTCTTCTCAAGTACAAGTGTTCCCCCCGTCCCCTCATACAATGGGCCGTTTGGATCAATCTCAGCGTAAATTGCATAAATTTTGTCCTTGTACTCGTCGAGGTCATAAGTGCCCGGTACAAGATCGTCCGCGATGGTCACGGAAACAGTGTCTCGGTGCCGATGGGGCGTTGCATCGGTATAGACCCTGGACCAACCCTGCCATTGAGGGTAACGGATGCCAAAACCATTATCGGGCTTCCACAAGAGATTGAATTCATTAGCGTTGTATTCTGAATAAGTACTCCCCTCGAGGGTGGCAGTGACGTACTGGTCGCTATCGATTGTTGCCGGTTTGAAAAAGTGTTCTTCAATCTCTGCATATTTGGCCGACCCCTGACTCACCTCAACGATCTGTTTTCCTGACTTGGCGACGAATTCGAAATCAAATGCGACTGTCCGGTTGGCCAAGTCGATATTGACGTTTGTCAACTTGCCTGACGTTGCAATGAAAGGTCTGATCAGTGCCCCAGAGTGTTCGGTCAACGATGCCCGTGCGGCCGTTATGTCACTACTGTCATCGTTGATGATGAAAGTGTTGTTGCCGTTGTCAGGAATTTGAACAGATAGTTGAATCGCATTTTCTTGATCAGCACGATGAGCCGAGTCTGCATTCCAAAATTTGGCCATCGGGCCCTTGTAGAATTGGCAAAACCCATTGCTTTTATATTGAGTATATTGAGGGAGGCCTGTCACTACAGCGGTGACAGTGCAGGTGGCTGTATTGTTCATGTGCGCTCCTGAATCCTAATGGTTTAGTCAGTCTCAATCACTAACGCCTCTAGGTTATGGTTCAGCAAACGCTTCGACTACTGTCAAATATGACAGGTTATTGAGATGGGTTCGTTATAGCGATCATGCATATGCGTTATAGGTGCTCTCGGGCGACTGTTATCGCCATCGCCCGAGAGGTTTGACTTACCCTTTTGCTTTACCCTTCACGCATCTCATCACCACCACAAAAAACACCGGCACAAACACCACCGCCAGTGTCGCCGTGATCATCCCGCCAATCACCCCGGTGCCGATCGCTTGCTGGCTCGCCGAACTGGCTCCGGTGGCAATCGCCAACGGCACCACGCCGAGGATGAAAGCCAGTGAGGTCATCACAATCGGTCGCAAGCGCAAGCGGGCGGCTTGCAAGGTCGCGTCGACCAGATCATGGCCCTCGTCATAAAGGCTCTTGGCAAATTCGATGATCAGGATCGCGTTTTTCGCCGACAGACCGATGATGGTGATCAACCCGACCTTGAAGAACACGTCGTTGGGCATTCCGCGAAAGGTCACGGCCAGTACGGCACCGAGCACACCCAGCGGCACCACCAGCAACACCGATGTCGGGATCGACCAGCTCTCGTACAGCGCCGCCAGACACAGAAACACGATCAGCAGCGACAGCCCGAGCAGAATCGGCGCCTGACTGCCAGACAAGCGTTCCTGCAACGACAGCCCGGTCCATTCCTGACCCAATCCTGCCGGGCCTTGCGCCACCAGCCGTTCGATTTCCGCCATGGCTTCGCCGGTGCTGTGGCCGGGTGCCGGTTCGCCGGAAATGGCGATAGCCGGGTAGCCGTTGTAGCGGGTCAATTGTGCTGGGCCTTGAATCCATTTCGCCTGAACGAAGGCCGACAGCGGCACCATTTTTCCGGCGTCGTTACGCAGGTGGATGTTCAACACATCGGCGACCTGGCTGCGCTGATCGCCTTCAGCCTGCACCACCACCCGTTGCATCCGTCCCTGATTGGGGAAGTCGTTGATGTAGGCTGAACCGACCGCCGTTGACAGCACGTTGCCAACATCGGCAAAAGACACGCCCAGCGCGTTGGCCTGTTTGCGGTCGACTTCCAGCTGCACTTGCGGTGCTTCGGCCAAGGCGCTTTCGCGCACGTTCATCAGGATCGGGCTTTTCTCGGCAGCGGCAAGTAATGCGGTACGGGCCTGCATCAACTTGGCATGGCCGAGGCCGCCGCGATCCTGCAAGCGGAACTCAAAACCGCTGGAGGTTCCGAGGCCGTCTACCGGCGGTGGCAACACCGAGAACGCCACAGCGTCCTTGATCTGACTCAGCACGATGTTGGCACGGTCGGCAATCGAACTTGCCGAGTCGTCGCTGCCCCGATCCGACCAATCCTTGAGCGTGGTAAACGCCAGCGCGGCGTTCTGCCCGCTGCCGGAAAAACTGAAACCAAGAATCACCGTGCTATCGCCAACACCGGGTTCGGTGGCGTTGTGCGCTTCGATTTGCTCAACCACCTGCACCGTGCGGTTTTTGCTCGCGCCTGGCGGTAGTTGAATGTCGGTGATGGTGTAGCCCTGATCCTCAACCGGCAGGAACGAGGAGGGCAGACGGCTGAAACACAGCCCCAGACCGATCAGCAGCACGCCGTAGATCAGCAGGTAACGGCCCGTGCGTTTCAGCGCGTAGGCGACCCAGCCTTGATAGCGTTCGGTCAAGCGCTCGAAGCCACGGTTGAACCAACCAAAGAATCCGCTCTTTTCATGATGCTCGCCCTTGGCAATCGGCTTGAGCAGGGTTGCGCACAACGCCGGGGTCAATGTCAGCGCCAGGAACGCCGAGAACAGAATCGAGGTGGCCATCGACAGCGAGAACTGCTGGTAAATCACCCCCACCGAACCCTGCATGAACGCCATCGGAATGAACACCGCCACCAGCACCAGGGTAATACCGATGATCGCGCCGGTGATCTGCTTCATCGCCTTGCGCGTAGCCTCCTTGGGCGACAGGCCTTCGGTGGCCATGATGCGCTCGACGTTCTCCACCACCACGATGGCATCGTCCACCAGAATGCCGATGGCCAGCACCATGCCGAACATGGTCAGCACGTTGATCGAGAAACCCAGCGCGAGCATGGTCGCGAAGGTGCCCATCAACGCCACGGGCACCACCAGCGTCGGGATCAGCGTGTAGCGGATGTTCTGCAGGAACAGGAACATCACCGCAAACACCAGCAGCATCGCTTCGCCGAGGGTGTAGATCACTTTGGTGATCGAGACTTTGACGAAGGGCGAGGTGTCGTACGGAATCTTGTATTCGACGCCCGCCGGGAAGTAGCGCGCCAGGTCGTCCATCTTCGCCCGTACCAATGTGGCGGTACTCAGGGCATTGGCGCCGGGTGACAGCTGCACGCTGACGGCGGTCGAGGGTTTGCCGTTCAAGCGCGTGCCGAATTGATATTCCTGGCTGCCGATCTCGACCCGCGCCACGTCCTTGATGCGCACGGTGGAACCGTCGGCGTTGGCCTTGAGGACAATGTCGGCGAACTCTTCAGGCGTCGACAATTGGCCTTTGACCAGTATGGTCGCAGTGATTTCCTGTGTCGTGCGGGTTGGCAAATCGCCAATGCTGCCGGCCGACACCTGGGCGTTCTGCGCCACGATGGCAGCGTTGACGTCGGCCGGAGTCAGGTTGAAACCGATCAGCTTCTGGGGGTCGATCCAGATCCGCATCGCCCGTTCGGCACCGTACAGCTGGGCTTTGCCGACGCCGTCCAGGCGCTTGATCTCGTTCATCACGTTGCGCGCCAGGTAATCGCTGAGCGCCACGTCGTCAAGCTTGCCATCACTGGAGGTCAGGGTGATCAGCAGCAGGAAACCGGCGGAGACTTTCTCCACCTTCAAGCCTTGTTGGTTGACCGCTTGCGGAAGGCGCGACTCCACCACTTTCAGACGGTTTTGCACGTCGACCTGGGCCATTTCCGGGTTGGTGCCGGGCTGGAAAGTGGCTTTGATGGTGGCGCTGCCGAGGCTGCTCTGGGATTCGAAATACAACAGGTGATCGGCGCCGTTGAGTTCTTCCTCGATCAGGCTGACCACGCTTTCATCGATGGTCTGCGCCGAAGCGCCGGGGTACACGGCATAGATTTCGACCTGCGGCGGCGCGACGTTGGGGTATTGCGCCACCGGCAGCTGTGGAATGGCCAAGGCGCCGGCCAGCAGGATGAACAGGGCAACCACCCAGGCAAACACCGGGCGATCGATAAAGAACTGCGGCATAAAAAGCGTCCTGCTTACTGACCAGAAACCTGGGCAAGTGGAAGAGGGGTGTTGTCGATCTGGACTTTCTCACCGGGCTTGGCATGTTGCAGGCCTTCGGTGACGATGCGGTCGCCTGACTTGAGGCCGCCGGTGACGATCCAGCGATCGTTCTGCACGGCGCCCAACTCCACCGGTTGCTGGCCGACACGCTGCTCGGCGTCGATCAACAACACGTGGGCAATCCCGGCGCTGTCACGCTGGATGGCCCGCTGCGGCACGCTGATGCCTTGCTGGTTCACCGCTTGTTCCAGGCGCACACGCACGAAGCTGCCGGGTAGCAAGTCGAGGTCCGGGTTGGGAAATTCGCTGCGCAGAATGATCTGGCCGGTGCCCGGGTCGACGGTGATGTCGGTAAACAGCAACTTGCCCGGCAGCGGGTAGAGGCTGCCGTCGTCCTGGATCAACGTGGCTTTGGCCTGGCCCTGGCCCACTTCCTTCAACTGGCCGGAACGGAACGCGCGGCGCAGATCGTTGAGTTCGCGGGTCGATTGGGTCAGGTCGGCATGGATCGGGTTCAACTGCTGAATCAGCGCCAGCGGCGTGGTTTCGTTCTGCCCCACCAATGCACCTTCGGTCACCAGCGCACGGCCGATGCGCCCGGAAATCGGTGCAGTGACGGTGGCATAACCAAGGTTGAGTCTGGCGCGGACCACGGCGGCCTTGTTGGCGGCGACGTCTGCGGCGGTTTGCCGGACGCTGGCCCGGGCGTTGTCGTAATCCTGGCCGCTGATGGCGTTGCCTTCGATCAACTGGGCGTAGCGCTGTTCCTGCAGCCTGGCCTGGAAGGCGTTGGCCTCGGCCTTGCGCAAGGACGCTTCGGCGCTGTCCAGGTCGGCCTTGAACGGCGCCGGGTCGATGCGGAACAGCACGTCGCCTTGTTTCACGTCGCTGCCTTCGCGAAAAGCGCGTTGCAACACCACGCCGGCGACCCGGGCGCGGACTTCGGCAATCCGTGGCGCGGCAATCCGCCCGCTCAACTCGCTGGTGATCGACAGGGGCCGGGCTTCGACCGTTTCGACCCGCACCGTGGCCAGTGGCGCTTGTTCTTCGGCGTTCGAGGACTTGTCACACGCGCTCAGCGTTAGCGCCAGAGCCATCAGGCTGAGCCTGGCAAGCAGGTTGTTTGACATGTAAATACCCCAATAATGACTGCACGCATCCTACGGCGAGGCGGCGAGGGTAGCGGTGAAGCTTTGTTGGTGCTGTGTGAAATTGTGTAAGGGTTTTACTCACGGGCGGGTGAGGGCGTATATCCTTGGCCGCTTGACACTTTTTGCGACGGTTAAACCGCTATCGCGAGCAAGCTCGCTCCCACAGGGGAACGCATTTCAACTGTGGGAGTGAGCTTGCTCGCGATGGCGGTCTATCAGTTGCCACTGCACTTTCTGGAAACACCCCCATGCCCAACATCCTCCTGGTCGAAGACGACACCGCGCTCTCCGAGCTGATTGCCAGCTACCTGGAACGCAACGGCTATCGCGTCAGCGTGATCAGCCGTGGCGACCATGTTCGCGAACGGGCGCGGGTCGATCCGCCGGATCTGGTGATTCTCGACCTGATGCTGCCGGGGCTCGATGGTCTGCAAGTCTGCCGCTTGCTGCGGGCGGACTCGGCCACGCTGCCGATTTTGATGCTGACCGCCCGCGACGACAGCCACGATCAAGTGCTGGGCCTGGAAATGGGCGCCGATGACTACGTCACCAAACCGTGTGAACCCCGGGTCTTGCTCGCCCGCGTGCGTACCCTGTTGCGCCGCAGCAGCCTCAGCGAACCGCAGACCGCCAACGATCGCATCCTCATGGGCAACCTGTGCATCGACTTGTCCGAGCGCACCGTGACCTGGCGCGACCAGCTCGTCGAACTGTCCAGCGGTGAGTACAACCTGTTGGTGGTGTTGGCCCGACACGCTGGCGAAGTGCTGAGCCGCGATCAGATCCTGCAACGCCTGCGCGGCATTGAATTCAATGGCACCGACCGTTCGGTGGACGTGGCGATTTCCAAGTTGCGGCGCAAGTTCGACGACCACGCAGGCGAGGCACGCAAGATCAAGACCGTGTGGGGCAAGGGTTACCTGTTCAGCCGTTCCGAGTGGGAATGCTGAGACGATGTTCAGGATTCTGTTTCGCCTGTACCTGGTGACCATCGTCTCGTTCAGCGCGGCGATTTACCTGGTGCCAGACCTGGTGATCAAGGTCTTTCATGAGCGCTTTATCACCTACAACCTCGATTATTCGCGCGGGCTGCAAACCCTCATCGTCAAGCAGTTCCATGCCGTGCCCGAAGCGCAATGGCCGACGCTGGCGGGCGAGATGGACAAGGACTTTGCGCCGCTGCACATCGTCCTGAGCCGCCCCGACGACGCCGATTTCACCCTCTATGAGCGCGAGCGTTTGGAGCGTGGCGAGAATGTCGTGCGCATCGGCGACTGGGGCTGGCGCACCTTGGCGGTGGCGCCGCTGAACCAGCAGACGGTGGTGCAAATGGTCGTGCCACCGGACCCGATGGACGTCAGCCTGTTGTACTGGAGCATCAACGTCCTGATCGGTGCGACCATGCTCGCCTGCCTGTTGCTGTGGCTACGCCCGCACTGGCGCGATCTGGAGCGCCTCAAGGGCACCGCCGAGCGCTTCGGCAAAGGCCACCTTGGCGAGCGCACACAGATTTCTCCCCATTCCAACATCGGCAGCCTGGCCAACGTCTTCGACACCATGGCCGGCGATATCGAAAACCTGCTCAACCAGCAACGCGACTTGCTCAACGCTGTGTCCCACGAACTGCGCACACCGCTGACGCGTCTGGATTTCGGCCTGGCCCTGGCGCTGTCCGACGACTTGCCGGCCGCCAGTCTCGAACGCCTGCAAGGCCTGGTCGCGCACATTCGTGAGCTGGACGAGTTGGTGCTGGAGTTGCTGTCCTACAGCCGCCTGCAAAACCCGGCGAGACTGCCCGAGCGGGTTGAAGTGTCGCTGGATGAATTCATCGACAGCATTCTGGGCAGCGTCGATGAAGAGCTGGAATCTCCGGAAATCGTCATCGACGTGTTGCTGCATGGCCAACTTGAACGCTTCGTGCTGGACCCGCGATTGACGGCGCGCGCCATTCAGAACCTGCTGCGCAATGCCATGCGCTACTGCGAAAAGCGCATTCAGATTGGCGTCAAGGTTTGCCCAAAAGGTTGTGAGATTTGGGTGGACGACGATGGCATCGGCATCCCGGATGAGGAGCGCGAGCGGGTTTTCGAGCCGTTCTATCGGCTGGACCGTAGCCGGGATCGGGCAACGGGTGGGTTCGGATTGGGACTGGCGATCAGTCGGCGGGCGCTGGAAGCGCAGGGCGGCACGCTGACTGTCGAACCATCGCCATTGGGCGGCGCGCGGTTTCGGTTGTGGTTGCCCGCTCAGGCCTGACGCGCTCCAGCGCTGTACCTGTCAGATCTGACAGTAGATATTTTCATCATGTAGCGTTTTCATGGCTTCAGCGACGAATGCATTTGCCGAGCAATCGGTCGATGCAACCACTCAACGCAAGGAGCGCAACATGACAAAGATCACTGCGAAAAAAGTTACAGGTACTGTAAATGCCGTCGGCAATACACCCAATGGCAACTACCTGGTCACTGTCACCCCTAAGAGTGGAAGCGGGGACGTGCTCTTTGAGGTTCGTCTGGACCCAATCGCGCTCGCGCTGAACTTGCAAGATGTGTATCAGGTTGGCGACAAGGTGAAGTACTTGCCAAGTAAGGACCTTAAAGGGGGAACGGGCCTTGAAAAGGCTACTTGAGTGAATGCGTTTACCGATTGGCTGTCGCGTTTTTCTCGCATATGTACATTAGACTCCAAGTGAGCAAAAGCAGATGCGATAAAGAACCTAATGCGTTACGCCGACTGCAGAACGCTTGCCTTTGTAAATAAGACGGGGCGGATTGATTAACCACTCAATCCACCCCCGACGCCCAACCCTGTGGCGAGGGAGATTGCATCCTCGCCACAGGTGGATTCTGGCCAAAACGCCAGTTTATCCGTCAGCCTTGCGCCCGAATCTGCCGCCCCAACACATCCATCACATCACAACCATCGCGCAGCAACATCGCCGCCGCGTGGGCGATCTGCTGCACGTCTGCGCCACTGGCGCGGGTGATGTCGAGGTTGGCCAGGCTTTCCATCATCTGTGTGACCGCCAGAAACCGGGTGGCCGCGTTGCTGTGCAAGACATCCAGAGGCGCCTGAGTTGCGATTAGAAAGACCGGGATGTCGCAATCGTTGTTGGTCATCGCCATGTGCGGGTTCATGCCTCACCTCCCGCTTGTGCGGCGTGCAGGCCATCGATTGAGGCTTGCACCAGTGAGCGTGCGGTGCCGAGCATCTGCTGGCTTGCCCAGCGCAATGAGGCTTTGTGTTCGGGGCGGGTGGCGGTGGGGGCCTGGTGGGCGAGGGCTTCTGCGCAGCTGAGGTAGACAGCGGCGTGTTCGAGGGCATCGAGTAACGGGATGTCGGGTTGCACGGCGAAGAGGTGGTGATCGACGTGATCGCAGCGGGCGAAGGGGGTGGATTTTGTGGTTGCGTTGGTCATCGGTGTAGCTCCTTAGTCCATCAAGAGCTGCCACCAAGGCGCCGTCAAACGAATGGGTGGCAACTGTGCGCAGGTTGACGGACCGGTCTAAGGCACCCGGCGCACTCGAAAGTGCCCCGCGCACAGTCACCATTAAACTTTATGTCGAGCACACAAGTGCACGAGCAAAGTTGGAGGACAATGCACACCTTAAAACCACCGAGCCGTCAAACCCGATCACGAATGAGTCGTGACGGACGCGAGGATAGGGAGTGAGGTAAAGGCAGTCAACAGGCTGAACGCCTGAAACAGACGGTTCGCTTGTAGGTTTGTTCCGAACCTGAGCAGCGCCTTAGGCTGCTACAACATTCGTAGCAACCTTAAGCACTAAGCCGACTCCTCAACACCTTCGCCATGTCCTCCAGTTCCGTCGCCGGGTTGTGCCCGATCAGCATCCAGGCGTGTTCCATGTCGGCCCAATACACCACATTCATGCCGTGGCGGCGTTCATGGGCGAAGTGTCGGCTGCCGCTGTTGGAACGGGTTGCGCACAATGCAATCGGGCCATGTGCCGGGTCGAGGTAGGTAATCTGCGCGATGGGCACGCCTTCGTATTCAAGGATTTGCGCGCGCTTGAATTCGGACCGGGGCAGGGCCACTTGTGCCGGCGACAGGTTCAGGCCCAGCCGGGCGTCGATGGTGCGCAATTGCGCGCGCTCGGTGGCTTCATCGCTGGGCAAATGGTCCAGGGTCTGCGGCACGTAGAGCGCCATATAGTCGGCCACCAGCCCGCGCCAGTTGCTCTTTTGCTGGCTCAGTTGCCAGCCGAGGAACAAGCGATCGGCCAATACGCCGCTGACCACCAGACCGGCGGCAGCTGCGAGGAACCAGCGGCGACTGACGGCCGGGCGTTCAGGCGATGGCAAGGTGTCGAGCATCGATTGCAGACGATCGACAGGCGCCTGTTGTGCCAGTTCGTCATAGGCCTGGCGAAACGGCAAGCTGCTGCGTGCCAGCCATTGCAGGCGCAGATTGAGCACGGAGTCTTCGGCGATGGCGGCGTCGATACGCGTGCGCTGTTCGACGTCGAGTTGGTTGTCCAGGTAGGCGACCAACTGCTCATCCGAAGGTGTCGCGCGATCGTTCATCGACGTTCTCCAGTTGAAGGGTTCGGTACCGCGTGCAGTGGCGGGTATTCGGCCAGTTTCACGCGGGCGGCAGCGAGTCGGCTCATGACCGTGCCGATGGGCAATTGCAGCACTTCGGCGACTTCGCGATAGGACAAGCCTTCGACGTAAGCCAGGTACACCGTTTCGCGTTGCGCCTCGGGCAGGGCATCGACGCGGCGGATCACCTGGGCGGCGAGGACATGGGTCTGTGCCACCGACTCACCGTCAAACGACAACTGGCTGTCGGCATCCACCAGACCCTGGCCCTGGCGCACCCGCCTAGAGCGCACTTCGTTGAGCCAGATCGAATGCAAAATGCTCAGCAGCCAGCGGTCCATGCGCGTACCCGGGACAAATTGCCCGGCACGCTCAAGTGCCCGAACACAAGTGGCTTGCACCAAGTCTTCGGCGACATGCCGTTGCCGGGACAGCAGCAGGCCGTAACGCCATAAACGCGTCAAATGCTGGCCTAGCTCTGCCCGTATTGCCTGATCGCTGGCGATGGCGACCTCCGTTTGTCTCTATGTCAGGTTTTCGATGAATCGTTGATGGCTTCGGCCAGGTCCTGGTACTCCTCGCAGGTGCTGCCGCAGATCGATTTGATCCGCTGCAACTGCTCCTGAGCCAGGTCCAGTCGACCTTTGATCACATAGGCCTCGCCGAGGTATTCGCGCACTTGCGCATACTGCGGGTCGAGTTTGACCGATTGCAGGTAGTAACCAATGCCTTCGTCGGTACGCCCCAGTTTACGCGTGGCGTAGCCTCGGTAGTTAAGGGCTTTTGCAGTGTTGGGCTCCTTGAGGGTGTCGAGCAGGGCCAGGGCTTCCTCGTAGCGCCCGTCCTTGGCCAGGCGGAAGGCATAGTCGGTGCGGTCGGCGTCCGGCACCAGGTTGTTGGTTTGCCTCAGGCATTTCTGTTGCTTGCTGTCCCAGACCTGGCCTTTGGGGCAATTGGGCTTGGCCGGTTCTTCTACATCGCCATGCGCCCAGGCCAACGAACCGGACAAGACGGCGGTGAGCAGCAGCGGGGTGGTTAAAACAGCAAAACGCAAGGTCATGAAGGGTGCTCCGGAAGTAGTTTCGTTTCAGTTGAGCCGCGCCCGCCAGCGTCCGGCGGCAATTCTCATGGGCGTCATGAAGAGAACACCTGAGAGTGAACAATTATTCATTTCTGTGTGTCGATCTTTACAAGGAAAGCTCAAATCCAGGCGCTATGCTCGACAGCATTCGTTGTCCATCGGGAGAACTGCCATGAAAGACCAGGTCCATCATGCTGCGGCCGCGGGCTATAAGACGGCCGCCGACACCTATGTTCGCGGCCGCCCGGACTATCCGCCGCAGGTGGCTGACTGGCTGACGGTCACCCTTGAATTGAACGCCCACAAAACCGTGATCGACCTCGGTGCCGGGACCGGCAAATTCACGGGGCGGCTGGTGGCGACCGGGGCACAGGTGATTGCCGTGGAACCGGTGGCGCAGATGCTGGAAAAACTGTCGCTGGCCTTCCCGGATGTGTTGGCGGTCAGCGGCACGGCGACGGATCTACCGCTGCCCGATGCCTCGGTGGACGTGGTGGTCTGCGCCCAGGCCTTTCACTGGTTTGCCAGCCCCGAGGCGCTGACTGAAATCGCCCGGGTGCTGAAACCGGGCGGCAAACTGGGGCTGGTGTGGAACCTGCGCGATACCCGCGTGAGCTGGATGCCGAAACTGGATGCGATCGTCAACGCGCTGGAAGGCGATACGCCGCGCTTTCACACCGGTGCCTGGCGCCAGGCCTTTCCGCACCCGGCGTTCGGGCCATTGCAGGCGCAGCATTTCAAACATGCGCACACGGGGACGCCAGAGGACGTGATTTTCAACCGGGTGCGCTCCATCAGTTATATCGCGGCGCTGCCGCAGGAGCAGCGAGCGAAGGTTGACGAGCAGTTGCGCGCATTGGTTGCCGGGGAGTCGGCGTTGCGTGGGAAAGATGTGGTGACGGTGCCTTATGAAACCTTGGCGTTTGTGGCGGTGAAGGGCAGGTAGATGGGTGGTGCGGCCAATCGCGAGCAGGCTCGCTCCCACAGGGATCTTCAGGGTTGCAGAGATCCCTGTGGGAGCGGGCTTGCCCGCGAAGAGGCCAGTCCAGACACTACAGAACCCTGAGTAGTCCCGCTTTTGGCCGAACCACTGCCTTACTCCCCCAGGCATTGCCTTGTTATAGTCCGGGCCTCATTTTTTGCCCGGTAAAAGGATCACTGCCATGTCTCAGTACACCGCGTTCACCGTCGAACTGGCCGATAAAATCGCCCATGTGCAGATTAACCGCCCGGAAAAGATCAACTCGATGAACGCCGCGTTCTGGAGCGAAATCATCGAGATTTTCCAGTGGATCGATGACACCGACGAGGTTCGTGTGGTGGTCTTGAGTGGCGCCGGCAAACATTTTTCCTCGGGTATCGACTTGATGATGCTCGCTAGCGTGGCCAATGAACTGGGCAAGGACGTCGGCCGCAACGCGCGCTTGCTGCGCCGCAAGATTCTCGCCCTGCAAGCGTCGTTCAATGCCGTTGATCATTGCCGCAAGCCCGTACTGGCGGCTATTCAAGGCTATTGCCTGGGCGGCGCCATCGACCTGATTGCGGCATGCGACATGCGTTACGCCGCTGAAGACGCGCAATTCTCTATCAAGGAAATCGACATCGGCATGGCCGCCGACGTCGGCACCTTACAGCGCTTGCCGCGGATCATCGGTGACGGCATGCTGCGTGAACTGGCTTACACTGGTCGCACCTTTGGTGCCGATGAAGCGCGCACGATTGGCTTGGTCAATCGGGTCTACAGCGACCATGCCAGCTTGCTGGACGGCGTGATGGGCATTGCCCGCGAGATCGCCGCCAAGTCGCCGATTGCGATCACCGGCACCAAGGAGATGATCAGCTACATGCGCGACCATCGCATCGATGACGGCCTGGAATACGTCGCCACCTGGAACGCCGCCATGCTGCAATCCACCGATTTGCGCGTGGCCATGGCCGCCCATATGAGCAAACAGAAACCCGAATTTCTGGATTGATTAAAAATGACTTCACGCTGGACCACTGCAGTACTGGACACCGATCAACCCGGCGGCTGGGCCGTGGCCCGCAGTCCCGAAGGTTTTATGTTCGATGACAATGGCGCGCTGTTCCCACGCGAATGGCTCAAGCGCCAGGACCTGTCGATCCTTGCCGAGCATGGCATCGGCCATCTGGATGGCGAGCCGGTCTATCTGCTGGAATTGAGCAGTCACAGCGAAGTACCGGGGTGCAACTGGAAGGGGCTGCGCGCCTTCATGCTCGACGGTGATCACACGGTGTACAAAGTGCTCGGTTATGCCGCGCAGATTGGCACCTGGTACCGCGAACACCGCTTTTGTGGCAACTGTGGCCAGGCGGCGACCCAGGTTCCTCGTGAGCGGGCGATGTACTGCGAGTCGTGTGACCTGCGCTATTACCCACGGATTTCGCCGAGCATGATCGTGCTGGTGACCCGGGGTGATGAAGTGCTACTGGCCCGTTCGCCACGCTTCGTGGCCGGGGTCTACAGCACGTTGGCCGGGTTTGCCGAGCCGGGTGAGTCGGCCGAAGACTGCCTGATTCGCGAGGTGCGCGAAGAGGTGCAGATCGAGGTCAAGAATATCCAGTACATGGGCAGCCAGTGCTGGCCGTTCCCGCATTCGATGATGCTCGGTTTTCATGCCGAGTACGCTGGCGGCGAGATTGTCTGTCAGGAAGACGAGATCGAAGACGCCCAGTGGTTCAACGTTCACGACTTGCCGCCGTTGCCGGCGTCTCGCTCGATTGCCCGCTACCTTATCGACGTCTACGTGGCGCGGCGTTTAGGCCACGCTGAACCAGTGTTGCCAGGCTAAGCGCACGGTCAAACCCAGCACCACGGTGATGAACACCGGACGGATGAACTTCGCACCGCCACTGATGGCGGTGCGAGCGCCGAAGAATGCGCCGACCATCACCGACAGGCCCATACTCAGGCCAATGATCCAGTCCACTTGCCCGGAAAACACAAACACAGACAGCGCCGCGATGTTGCTGACGAAGTTCATGCTGCGCGCCACGCCACTGGCCTTCACCAGGTCGATCGGGTAAAGCAGCAGGCTGCTGACCGTCCAGAACGCGCCGGTGCCGGGACCTGCTACGCCATCGTAGAAGCCGAGGCTGAAGCCTTGGGTCGATTGCCACTTTTTCTTGATCGGTGCGTCGCTGTCCAGTGGCGCTTTCGGCGTGCCACCAAACAACAGGTACAGGCCGCAGGCAAAAACGATCACCGGCAGCATCTTGTTCAGCCATTCCGCCGGCAGATAATGCGCGACCACGGCACCCGTCAGGGCACCGACCAGCGTGCCGACGATGGCATGTATCCATTGTCTGGGGTGGAACAACTTGCGCCGGTAAAAGGTGAAACTGGCGGTGGCCGAGCCAAAGGTCGAACTCAGTTTGTTGGTGCCCAACACCAGGTGCGGCGGCAGGCCAGCGGTCAGCAGGGCCGGGGTGGTCAGCAGACCGCCACCGCCAGCGATGGCATCGATGAAACCGGCAATGAAGGCGACGATGGCCAGAATGGCCAGGGTGGTGAGGTCAACGCTGAGTTCGAAAGGCATGGAATCGGCTTATTCGGCGGGGTGCAGCAAGGGGCTGCGGGGAAGGGCCGATATCTTACCCATATCCAAACTTCGCGGCGACCCGTCTGGCCTCTTCGCGAGCAAGCCCGCTCCCACAGGGATCTCCAGTGTTGTAGAGATCCCTGTGGGAGCGGGCTTGCTCGCGATGCCGGCGCTACATCACTTAGGTTGCGGCCCATTCCCGATCTGCCACACAAACGGCGGCTCTGTCCCGTTGATCGCCCAATCCCCGACAATCCGCGCCTTGTAGATCAGCGGATTGTGCGACGAGACCGTCCGCGCATTGCGCCAATGCCGGTCGAGCGATTTACCCGCCCGCACATCCGATGCTCCGAGCGCATTGAACAGCTGCGTGGTCGCCCGCAGGATCAGCTCCGAAACCACCACCTGCGCCTTGGCCGATTCGATTTCCGCCGCAACATTCGCCGCCTGCTCCAGCACTTCATCACCCGAGAACCGCGCCAGATACGCTCGTTGCACCGGTTGTGCGGCCTTCAAGGCTGTTGCTTCGGCGGCATACACAAGGGCGGCGATTTCCCCGACCACCTGCTGCACCTGCGAGTCCTGGCTGACCTGCGCCGCATTGCCATGGCTGTAGATGCGTTTGCGCTCGCGCACCTGATGAGCCACGTCGCGCAATGCCGCGCGGCCGATGCCGGCCTGGGTGGCGAGCAGCACCAACTGATAAAACGCGGTCTGGTATTTGAACCGGGTGGCGAAATCGATGAGGTTCTCGGCGTCCACTTCCGCGTCGATAAACCGTGACGTTCCGCTGCCGGTGGTGCGCTGGCCAAACCCGTCCCAGTCATCGCTTTGGGTGATTCCCGGCTGACGAGTGCGGACCGCGGCAATCACGTCGCCGCCGGTGTCGCTGCGCTGCGCATAGACGTCGATCCAGTCTGAAAACAGGCTGCCGGTGCTGTAGAACTTCTCGCCGTTGAGCCGCCAATGATTGCCGTGGGGCGAGACCTTGGTGATGACGTCGCCAATCGCCACGCTGCCGATCTCAGTCCAGGCGTTGCCGACGAGGTCACCGTCGACAAAGCGTTTGAACCACAGGTCCCGGCCCGGTCCCGGCGGTGCGTTCAAGCGGTCCTCTGCAAAGGCGAAATGCCCGCGCAGGGCCTGGGGCACGTTGGAATCGGCTTCGGCCAGTTCGATCAATAGCTCGAACAACTGGGGCAGGGACGCGCCGCCACCGCCATATTCAACCGGCACCCGTACGGCACCGAAACCGGCTTCCTTCAGCCATGTGATCGGCTCGTGCGGCAGGCTGCGCGATTGTTCGCGTTCAATGGCGCCAGCGGCAATGCGCTGGAAGATCGGACGGAATCTCGAGGCCAGTGCCTCATAGTCAGTGCCAATGGACAGAGGATTGATGATCTGGTGTTCGGTCATGGGTCGGCTCCTTGGAACGGCGGTGAGTGCCAAGGGGATTGCAGGGTCCATGCCGAGTTTGAGAACCCCGTCATTGCGGGCTTACACGAGTTTTTAGCCATCGCAACTGTTGCCGTACCAACAGTCCATCAGCAAATTGCCCCAGACCTACCCGGATTTTTGTGGGAGCGAGCTTGCTCGCGATAGCGGTATATCAGCTAATGAAGATGTTGAATGACACACCGCAATCGCGAGCAAGCTCGCTCCCACAGGGATTTCACTTGGCTCAAGGCATTTACGAATCCACGCTGGCACGGTTGCTGCTCTGACCCAAGGACTTCCCCAAAGTCCCGAGGACAAACCAATGAGTCAGCAAGCCGTCAAATTTGCCTACTGGGTGCCGAACGTCAGCGGCGGGCTGGTGGTCAGCAAGATCGAACAACGTACCCACTGGGGCATCGACTACAACCGTAAACTGGCGCAACTGGCTGAAGAAGCCGGCTTCGAATACGCCCTGACGCAGATTCGCTTCACTGCCGGTTATGGCGCCGAGTTCCAGCACGAATCCGTCGCCTTCAGCCATGCGTTGCTGGCTGCGACCACCCAGCTCAAAGTCATCGCCGCGATCCTGCCAGGCCCTTGGCAACCGGCGTTGGCGGCCAAGCAACTGGCGACCATCGATCAACTGACCAATGGCCGGATTGCGGTGAACATCGTCAGTGGCTGGTTCAAGGGTGAGTTTCAAGCGATTGGCGAACACTGGCTGGAACACGATGAGCGTTATCGTCGTTCCGAAGAGTTCATCCGCTCGTTGAAAGGCGTCTGGAGTCAGGACAACTTCACGTTCCGTGGCGACTTCTACCGCTTCGACAATTACAGCCTCAAGCCCAAGCCTCTGGGGCAGCCGGAAATCTTCCAGGGCGGCAGCTCGCGCGCGGCACGGGACATGGCGGCACGGGTGTCGGACTGGTACTTCACCAACGGTAATACGCCGGAAGGGATCAAAGCCCAGGTCGACGATATTCGCATCAAGGCGGCGGCCAACAACCACTCGGTGAAAGTCGGCGTCAACGCGTTTGTTATCGCCCGCGACACCGAAGAAGAGGCGCGAGCGGTGCTGGCGCAGATCATCGATCAGGCCGATCCGGAAGCGGTCAATGCGTTCGGCGATGCGGCGAAGCAAGCGGGCAGGGCGTCGCCAGAGGGTGAGGGCAACTGGGCCAAGTCGACCTTCGAGGATCTGGTGCAGTACAACGATGGCTTCAAGACCAACCTGATCGGCACGCCGCAACAGATTGCCGAGCGCATCGTGGCGTTGAAAGCGGTGGGTGTGGATCTGGTGCTGGCCGGCTTCCTGCACTTTCAGGAAGAAGTGGAGTACTTCGGCAAGCGGGTGTTGCCGTTGGTGCGTGAGCTTGAAGCCAAAGCGCAGGTGAAGCCGCAAACCGCAGTCGCCTGAACACCCACGATCGTTCCCACGCTCTGCGTGGGCATGCAGCCCGGGACGCTCCGCGTCCCTGAAGTGGACGCGGAGCGTCCGGTGAGGCATTCCCACGCAGAGCGTGGGAACGATCAGTATTTGGTTTACAGACCGAGGTCGGAAAGGCCCGGGTGGTCGTCAGGACGGCGACCCAGCGGCCAGTGGAACTTGCGCTCGCTTTCCTTGATCGGCAGGTCGTTGATGCAGGCAAACCGGTTGGCCATCAAACCGTTTTCATCGAACTCCCAGTTTTCGTTGCCGTAGGAACGGAACCAGTTGCCCGAGTCGTCGTGCCATTCATAGGCGTAACGCACGGCGATGCGGTTGCCGGTGAAGGCCCAGAGTTCTTTGATCAGGCGGTAATCCAGTTCCTTGGCCCATTTGCGGGTCAGGAAACCTTTGGCTTCTTCGCGGTTGTAAGCGAACTCGGCGCGGTTACGCCACTTGGTGTCCAGGGTGTAGGCCAGCGATACGCGTTCCGGGTCGCGGGAATTCCAGCCGTCTTCGGCCAGGCGAACTTTTTCGATCGCGGATTCACGGGTAAACGGCGGCAATGGCGGACGAACTTCAGCGTTAGACATTTAAGGTCTCCCTTTCAAATTAACGTTCAGGCAAGTTGTCGGGCTTATTTAAGTGTTACAGGTCCAATAACTTTCGCGCCATGCATTGCGCATTATCGGCGGCACTGTGATCACCCATCACAAGCGCTACGGTAATGGCACCGTCGATCAGGATCAGCAGCTGTCTGGCCAGCGTCTCCGGGTCGGCAGCCCCATATTCGGTGCAGAGCTCGCGCACGTAGTCGAGCAGCTTTTGTTTGTGGTCTTTGGCTACCCGGCGAACCGGGTCTTGCGGATCTCCGGTTTCACCACTGGTATTAATGAATGCGCAACCGCGAAAGCCTTCCGAGTCGAACCATTCTTTGAGCACGGTAAACAGGTTGAGCAGACGCTCGGCCGGGGTTTGCGCCTGATCGACCGCGGTTCTGAACCAGTTCATCCAGCGTAAATCGCGGCGTTGCAAAGCGGCGACGGTCAGCTCCTCCTTGTTGGCGAAGTAGCGGTAGATACTTTTTCTGGAGACGCCGGCGGTTTTCACCAGAAGATCCATGCCAGTGGCGGCGATGCCACTTTTGTAGATCAACTTTTCGGTGACATCCAGAATAATGTCGCGTGTGTCGTTGCTAGTGATTTCGTTCATGTGGCGAACAGTAGAACGATCGTTCTCCTTGGTCAACAGGTTTTATGAAGATCGTTCCCACGCTCTGCGTGGGAATGCATCCCGCGACGCTCCGCGTCGCCTCTCAGAAGCGGACGCAGAGCGTCCATGGCGGCATTCCCACGCAGAGCGTGGGAATGATCGGTCGATCGGTGCAGTAACAAGACCCCAGCGGATCCATGGTGTAAGCTCTCTGGCTATTCGGAATTGACCCTTTGCGAGCCCTATGCCGTCGCTTTTCAAACGCTCTCTGCTGCCTAAACTGCGCAGTTTTCCGCTGACCGCCGATGCCGTCACCATCCTTTCCGGCGCCGCCGAGTTTCGACGTTGCCTGCTGGAAAAAATCGCCAGTGCCACTCAGCGCATCTACATCGTCGCGCTGTACTTGCAACAGGACGAAGCCGGTCAGGAAATCCTTGATGCCCTGCACGCCGCCAAACTGGCGCGTCCGCAACTGGATATCGTGGTGGTGGTGGACTGGCTGCGCGCCCAGCGCGGGTTGATCGGTGCCGGCAAGCAGCCAGGCAACTCGGCCTGGTATCAGGAAGCGACCCGTACCCACGAAAGTGAGGTGCCGGTGTACGGCGTGCCGGTGCAGACCCGCGAGCTGTTCGGCGTGTTGCATTTGAAGGGCTTTGTGATCGACGACTGTGTCATCTACAGCGGCGCGAGCCTGAACAACGTTTACCTGCACAAATTCGACAAGTACCGCTACGACCGCTATCACCTGCTGCAGAATCACGCGCTGGCCGACTCGATGCAGCACCTGATCCAGCACGGTTTGATTGCTTCCAAAGCCGTGCATCGTCTCGATCTGCCGAACCTGCCGACCACCCGCAGCCTGCGCAACGACATCGGCGATTTACGCAGCCGCCTCAAGCACGCCACGTACGACACCACGGCAGGCACCACGGAGAAAACCGGGTTGTCGGTCAGCCCGTTGCTCGGTGTGGGCAAGAACAATCCGTTGAGCCGGGTGATTTGCGAGTTGATCGCCAGCGCCCAGCATCAGCTGACCATCTGCACGCCTTACTTCAACCTGCCGCTGGCGGTGACCCGGGAGATCAACCGGGCCCTGGGGCGCGGCGTGAAGATCGACATCATTGTCGGCGACAAGACCGCCAACGACTTCTACATCCCGCCGAGCGAGCCGTTCAAGGTGATCGCGGCGCTGCCGTACCTTTACGAGATCAGCCTGCGACGCTTTGCCAAACGGCACCAGGAAAGCATCGACAGCGGCAAGCTCAACCTGCATTTGTGGAAGGACGGCGACAACACCTACCACCTCAAAGGCATGTGGATCGACAAGCGCTACACCTTGTTGACCGGCAACAACCTCAACCCGCGCGCCTTCCGCCTCGACCTGGAAAACGCGCTGCTGATCGATGATCCGAAAGGTGAACTGCTGGAGTCGCGCAGCAAGGAGCTGGGGGAGATTTTCCAGAACACCGCCCGCATCGGGCGTTATCAGGATCTGGACACTTTGCTGGAATACCCGCCGGCGGTGGCCAAGTTTTTGAAGCGTGTCAGTCGGGTGCGGATTGAACGGTTGTTGTATCGGATGTTGTAAGCGTTACCGCGCATCTGTGTAGCCTGCAAAAATGTCATCGCGAGCAGGCTCGCTCCCACAGGGGATTTGGATTGAAACCAGATCCAGTGTGGGAGCGAGCCTGCTCGCGATGGGGCCCGCTAAATCACTGCAAAAATCAGTTCAAACCCAATTTCCCGCGCAACGTCGACAAATCCTCAGCCAGCGTATTCACCGGCCCGACCAACGCCTTGCGGTCGTTGTCTTTGACTTTGTCGTAGGTCTCAAAACCACCGTCCTTGGTTTTGTACTTGGCCAGAACCCGGTTCACGCTGGCGAAGTTCTTGTCGACTTTGGCGATAAACGCGGCGTCCTGTTTCTCGATCTGCGGACGGAACAGGTCGACGATTTTCTTCGCACCGTCGATGTTGCCCTGGAAGTCATACAGGTCGGTGTGGCTGTAGCGATCTTCTTCGCCGGAGATCTTGGTCGCCGCCACTTCTTCCAGCAGCGCCGCCGCGCCGCCGACGACTTTCTCAGGCGGGAAGGTCAGGCCGGCCACGCGGGTTTGCAGGTCTTTCACGTCCTTGTCCAGGCCATCGGCGAGCTCGCCCAGGCCCTGGGTGCTCTTCTCGGAAAACAACGAATATTCGATGCGGTGAAAACCGGTGAAGTCTTGCGCCTTCACACCTTTTTCGT
This sequence comes from Pseudomonas sp. fls2-241-R2A-110, assembly GCF_030209165.1. NCBI lineage: Bacteria > Pseudomonadati > Pseudomonadota > Gammaproteobacteria > Pseudomonadales > Pseudomonadaceae > Pseudomonas > Pseudomonas sp. fls2-241-R2A-110. Next base: position 160,970 of record NZ_JARVSN010000024.1, read on the forward strand.
GGTCGTCGACACGGGAGTCGATGGACGCATCGAGGTCACTGAACAGCTCGGCAATCGGCTCGATGGACTCGTAGTAAACCCGGGTTGGGGCGTAGAGCTTTTGCGCGGTGGCCAGGTCGCCTTTTTTCACCGCCTCGGTGAACTGCCGGGTGTGGCTGGCCAGTTCGTCCAGTTGCTCGGTGACGTAGATCTTGTAGTCCGAAACCGGTCCCACCAGATCCATCGGCGCCGTCGCTGCGAAAGCCGAAAGCGGAGTGTTGAGCAAGCCTAGGGTCAGCAATAACGCGAGTGGCGACTTTTTCATATGACGGTTCCGTGTGGGGGTATTTATGCGGTTGTTTTTGCAGAAGCGGCGTCAAGCAGCGAGCGACCGATGAAGTCCTGATCGCCCGTCACACCCGGCAGGGTGAAGAAGTACCCTCCGCCGACGGGTTTGAGGTATTCCTCAAGTGGCTCGCCGTTGAGTCGGGTTTGCACGGTGATGAAGCCTTTTTGCAGATCGGCCTGGTAGCAGATGAACAGCAGGCCCATGTCGAGCTGACCGTTCTTGTTCACCCCGTTGGAGTAGTTGAACGGCCGGCGCAGGATCAGGTTGGCTTGGCTCGCGGCGGTGCGCGGGTTGGCCAAACGGATGTGCGCATCGAGCCTGGTCAGCTTGCCTTCCGGATCCTTGGCATAGTCCGGGACCTCGGTTTCATGAGCACCGCCCATGGGCGCACCGGAACTCTTGACCCGACCGAGAATGCTTTGCTGTTCCTGCAACGGCGTGCGGTCCCAGCGCTCGACGAAGTTGCGGATGATCCGCACGGCCTGATAACTGCCATTCGCCGCCCACGCCGGTTCGTCGCTGCCGGGCTGGACCCAGACAATGCGATCCATGGCCTTGGCATCGTTGGAATTGGGGTTGGCCGAGCCATCGCGAAAACCCAGGAAGTTGCGTGCGCTCTGCGCCGGCATTCCGGGTTTCGCCGGGGCCTGTGGCGGCACGCTGCCTTCCTGTTTCCAGCGCACCAGCAGCAGGTCCGGCAGGTTTTTCACGATGTCGCGCAGGGCGTGGATATTGGTGTCGGTGGTGTTGGCGCAGAACTGCAAACTCAGGTCGCCGTGGCAGCAATCGGCTTCCAGCGCATCGTTGGGGAAACCGACCATGCGGATCAGCCGCTTGGGCTTGACGTCGGCCAGACCGAAGCGCTCATCGAACAGCGACTCGCCGACCGACACGGTGATGGTCAGGTTATCGGGTGTCACCACCGGGCCCAGAATCCCCGAATCCACGGGCGGCAGTTTCGGGTCGACCTGAGCCACCGGGCCACCCTTCATCAGGAACGCGATGCGCTCGTTGAGTGTACGGAACAGCCGCTCCAGGTCCTGGCGGTCGCTGGCCAGCACATCAAACGACACCAGCATGCCGGACGCCGGACGCGGGGTGACGATGCCGGTCTGATGCTGGCCGTGGAAGGCGTGGCGGTCTTCGGTGTTGTCGCTGCTCGGCGCTTCGGTAACTTGCGCAGGGCTTGCGGCCATCGCCGGGCAACTGAGCGCAGCGCCGGCCAGGGCGACGCCGGCAGCGCCCATGCCCATCAGTACGCGGCGGCGCTGGAGATTGAAGTGTTCTGAGTCGTTCATCGGTTTGAGTCTTCTGCGGACAGGCCGGAAAGGCCAAGGGCGGGATCGATGCCATCGAGTGCGTCGGCCAGTGTCCTGGCCTTGTCGGCGATTTGTTTGCGCTGCTCGGCGCTGACCGTGTCGTAGCTCGCGTAGCCGTCCTTGAGCTTGAAACCGTTGAGGTCGGCGTCGAGGGCGGTGATCGCGCTGTCGACTTTCTGCAGCAATTGGACGGCGGACTTGCTCAGCAGCGGGCGCAACAGGTCGACGACTTTGCGCGTCGCATCGAGGTTGGCCGCGAAACCATTCAGGTCGGTGTGGCTGTAGCGTTCTTCTTCACCGCTGCTGGCGCGCACTTCGGCGAGGCTGTTGAGATTGCGCACGACAATGCTCACCAGTTGCTCCGGTGGCAGCGACTGGGCGAGCAATTGCTGCTTGAGCGTGGTGACATCGCGGCTCAGCCGCTGGGCCACCGGCGCCAGATCAACGAGCGTGCGTTGCTGGAACAGCGCGTACTCGATGCGGTGGAAGCCCGCGAAGGCGGGGTCCTGCTCGCGTTTTTCGAAGTAATCGGCGCGGGCGTTGATCGCGTTGTCCAGTTCGGCCAGACGCTGGGCGGCCGGGGCAATTCGTTGATAAGCGGCGCGGGCCGGTGCATACAGTGCCTGTGCCTGGCTCAGGTCGCCGGCAGCAATGGCGTGTTCAAGTGCGTTGACGGCTTTGATCAGCGCCGTGCTTTGGCTGCTCAGGTACACGCGAAATTCCGACAAGGGCCCGATGAACGCGACCATCGACGGTTTGGCCTGGGCGGCAGCCTCTGACGCGGCCGTCGGGGTGACGTGCAAGGTGCCGCGCGGATTGCTGAGCAGGCCGCAGGTGATCGCGTAATCGCCGGGCAACAGGTTGGCGTTGATCACCTGGCTCAAGCCCGGCGCAATGTTTTCCCGTTCTTCGAGCACCAGCACGCCGTCGAGGATTTCCCATTCCACCGCACGGTCCGAGCGATTGACGATGCGGAAACTGGCTCGACCGGCCGGCACCGTCAGTGCATTCGGCTCGCAGCTGTGCGGGTGAATGGTCACGACCACTTCGTCATGGTGGGCCTGGCGCTTGGCCGCCGCCCGTTGCGAGGCGTAGTAGAACAGGCCGCCGGCGGCAATCATCACGATCACCGAACCGGCCACCGCCCAGCGCAAGGCGCGGGGAGGGGAAGCCTGGGAAGGGGCTGGATTTGGCATGGGAGCCCTTACTGACTGGAAGCGGAAGAGGGGTGTTTAGCGGGCGTCGGCGCGGGGAGAAAAAACATCACCAGCGCCACCAGCAGATAGATCAGATAAGCCCCGAGCGTGCTGACGGTCGGCGCGTCCTGATAACCGAACATCCCCGCCAGCACCGAGCCCAGTGGGCCATCCATCGGCAGCGTTGCGCTGAAGTCGAACAGCACCGTTTGCAGGTGATTCCAGATCCCGGCTTCATGCAGCGCTTGCACCGAGTTGGCGAGGATCCCGGCGGCCACGACGAGGATGAACAGCCCGGTCCAGCGGAAGAACGCACTGAGGTTCAGGCGCATGCTGCCGGTGTAGATCAGGAAGCCGACGATGATCGCCAGGATGAGGCCGAGCAGGGCGCCAATCGGTGCCGCCGGGCCTTCGCTTTGCTGGAACACCGCCAGCAGAAAGAACACGGTTTCCAGGCCTTCGCGGGCCACGGCGAAAAACACCATGGCGATCAGCGCCGTGACTTGGTGCCTGGAGCCGGTCAGTGCCTGATCGAGGGACACGTGCAGCGAATGCTTGATCGAACGCGCCACTTTGCGCATCCAGAACACCATCGAACTGAGGATGCCAACGGCGATCAGGCCGACCACGCCTTCAAACAGCTCCTGCTGTTTCTGCGGAAATTCGGCACTGACCAGTTCCAGCCCGCCGCCCACCAGCAGCGCCAGTGCAACGGCGAGGAACACGCCAATCCACACGGCGGGCATCCACTGGCCACGGCCGGTCTGTTGCAGGTAGCTGGCGATGATGCCAACGATCAACGCGGCTTCAATGCCTTCGCGCAGCATGATCAGAAAGGGGACAAGCATTCAGCACCGTTACGAAGCTAGATAGGGTGCTAATTTGTAACATAATGACACTCATTACCAAATAGAACTGATTGCTATTTACCTGAACCTAAGCTGAACAACCTTAAACATCACACTGGAGCCTGTGGGATCTGCATTGGGCTGAAGGCTGCGCTAAGATGCCGGCACTCAACAAGAACAAGGCACACTTCGCTCAATGTCGGAAAAAGACACCATCTCCATTCAACTGGTGCGCGAAGCACTGCTGCAAAGCTGTGCCCCGGGCTCTGCCACCGATGAGGTGTTGAACAAAGTCGGCATCGATCCGGCGCTGCTGCACTCCAACGACGCCCGCATCCCGGCTACGGCGTATGCACGGTTGTGGCGCCTGCTGGCCCGGCGTGGGGACGATGAGTTCTTTGGCATGGACCCGCGCAAACTCAAGTCCGGCAGCCTGGCGTTTCTGTGCCGTAGTTCGATGATCCAGCCGAGCCTGGCCGCCGGGCTGACCACGGGCCTGAATTTCCTGTCGTTGATGCTCGAGAACATGCCCGCGCAACTGGTGCGTCAGCAAAGCCTGGCCGAGATCGTCCTGCTCGAAGACGACCAGGACCCGCGCCGCGCTTTTACCTACTTCACCTACTGGATGATCGTGCACGGCGTCGCCTGTTGGCTGGCGGGGCGGCGGATACCGATTCTGGCCATCGAACTGCGCTGCGCGGAGCCGGATTTCTGCGATGACTATCAGGTGATGTTCTCCGAGAACCTGCGCTTTGACCGACCGCGCACGCGGATGATTTTTTCGGCCGAGTGCCTGGACCTGCCGATCAAGCGCAGCGCTGAGGAACTGAAGCGTTTCCTGGCCCATGCGCCGGCCAATATTCTGGTCAAGTACCGCGATCCGCAGAGCCTGGCCAGCCGGATCAAACACGATTTGCGGCAACTACCCGCCGAACAATGGCCAGAGACCGAACCGCTGGCGCAACAACTGTGCATGTCGGCTTCCACCCTGCGCCGGCGGCTGGCGGAAGAAGGGCAGACGTATCAAGGGCTCAAGGACAGCGTGCGCAAGGAGTTGGCCATCGTCTGGCTGGCCGAGCCGCAGATCAGCTTCGCCGAAATCGCTGCGCGCTTGGGGTTCGCTGATGCCAGCTCGTTTTATAAGGCGTTTCGCAAGTGGTCGGGGTCCAATCCGGGGCATTACCGGAGTTTGATCCTCAACGAAGCTGATTGATCCCAAGCATGTGGTGACTGCGCTGATGCTATCGCGAGCAAGCTCGCTCCCACATTTGGAATGAGTTCCCCCTGTGGGAGTGAGCTTGCTCGCGATGAGGCCCGCAAAGGCGCCACACCATTCAAACCTTGGCCAAACCAGTCAGACAACTTGATAGCTTTGACCATTGTCCCTTTCCCCGCGCAGAGCGAGTATTTCCCTGTTACTTACGGTTCCCCCAACCCAATAAAAAAACAGCGGGATTCTGGCAATGCGCGATTACTTGTCTGCGACTTCACAGTTCAACTACCAGCACACCGTCGATACTTCTCTGGCCGGCAATCTGCAGGCCCTCAATGCCTGTGTCGAGTGTTGCGACCGGCATGCATTGCCGGGGCGCATTGCGCTGTTCTGGGAAGGCCGTGACGGCTCCAGCGCGACGTATACCTTTAGCGACTTGCAGGAAAAAGCGGCGCGGTTTGCCAACTTCCTCCTGGCCCAAGGTGTGCAGAAAGGCGACAAGGTCGCCGGCCTCCTGCCACGCAATATCGAATTATTGATCACCGTGTTTGCCACCTGGCGCATCGGCGCGGTCTATCAGCCACTGTTCACCGCATTCGGCCCGAAAGCCATCGAGCACCGCTTGAGCAACTCCGGCGCCAAAGTGGTGGTGACCGACGCAGTCAATCGGCCGAAACTCGCGGATGTCGCCGACTGCCCGACCATCGTCACCGTCGGCGGACCCAAAGGCCAAGGCATCGTCCGTGGCGACTACAGCTTCTGGGCCGAACTGGCCAATTATTCTTCCCAATGTGAGCCGGTGCTGTTGACCGGCGAAGACCCGTTCCTGCTGATGTTCACCTCGGGCACCACCGGCCCGTCGAAAGCCCTGTACGTGCCGCTCAAGGCCATCGTCGCCTTCAAGGGCTACACCTGCGACGCCGTGGATTTGCGCCCGGAAGACGCATTCTGGAACCTGGCCGATCCGGGGTGGGCCTATGGCATATATTTCGGTGTCACCGGGCCGATGTCGATAGGGCATCCGATCACCTTTTACGATGGCCCGTTCACCCTCGAAAGCACCTGCCGGGTCATCAACAAATACGCGATCACCAACCTCACCGGTTCACCGACTGCCTATCGCCTGCTAATCGCTGGTGGCGACGAATTTGCCAAGTCGATCAAAGGCAAGCTGCGCATCGTCAGCAGCGCCGGCGAGCCGCTGAACCCGGAAGTGATCCGCTGGTTTGCCGACAACCTCGGCGTGGTCATTCACGACCATTACGGCCAGACCGAACTGGGCATGGTCCTGTGCAATCACCATGGCCTGGAACACGCGATCCATATGGGCGCCGCCGGTTTCGCCTCGCCGGGCCACCGCATCGCGGTGCTCGACGATGAATACAAGGAACTGGGCGTCGGCCAGCCCGGCATCCTGGCCATCGACCGCAGCCAATCGCCGATGTGCTGGTTCAACGGTTACGAAGGCGCGCCGACCAAGGCCTTCGTTGGCAACTATTACCTGAGCGGCGACACCGTCGAATGGAACCCGGATGGCAGCATCAGTTTCGTCGGCCGTAGCGACGACGTGATCACCACCTCCGGCTACCGCGTCGGCCCGTTCGACGTGGAAAGCGCGTTGATCGAACACCCTGCAGTGACCGAAGCCGCTGTCGTCGGCAAACCCGACCCGGAGCGCACCGAACTGGTGAAAGCTTTCGTGGTGATTGGCGAGCATTACCGCCCGACGCCGGAGCTGGCGGAAGAACTGCGCCAGCACGTGCGCAAACGTCTGGCCGCGCATTCATACCCGCGTGAAATCGAATTTGTCAGCGAATTGCCGAAAACCCCAAGCGGCAAATTGCAGCGCTTTATCTTGCGCAACCAGGAAATCGCCAAGGCTCAAGAGGCCGCGGCTCAAAAAGCTTCTGCTTGAATCGAAGGAAACTATGATGCAGATCGAAAACAAGGTTTTTCTCGTTACCGGCGGCGCATCGGGTCTCGGTGCAGCGACCGCTGAAATGCTGGTCGCGGCCGGCGCCAAAGTGATGCTGGTGGACATGAACGCCGAAGCCGTTGCGGCCCAGGCCGAGCGCCTTGGTGCCCAAAGCGTAGTGGCCGACATCAGTAACGAAGCCGCGGCGCAAGCGGCGGTGCAGGCGACGGTCAAGGCCTTTGGTGGCCTCAATGGCCTGGTCAACTGCGCCGGCATCGTGCGCGGCGAGAAGATCCTCGGCAAGAACGGCCCGCATGCGCTGGCCAGTTTCAGCCAGGTGATCAACGTCAACCTGATCGGCAGCTTCAACATGTTGCGTCTGGCCTCGGCGGCCATCGCCGAAACCGAACCGGATGCCGACGGCGAGCGCGGCGTGATCATCAACACCGCTTCGGCCGCCGCCTACGATGGCCAGATCGGCCAAGCGGCCTACGCCGCGTCCAAAGGCGCAATCGTCAGCCTGACCTTGCCCGCCGCCCGTGAACTGGCGCGCTTCGGCATTCGTGTAATGACCATCGCCCCGGGGATTTTCGAAACCCCGATGATGGCCGGCATGACCCCGGAAGTCCGCGCATCCCTGGCCGCCGGCGTGCCATTTCCGCCGCGTCTGGGCAAACCGGGCGAGTATGCCGCGCTGGTCAGGCATATCATTGAAAACAGCATGCTCAATGGCGAGGTGATCCGTCTCGACGGTGCCTTGCGCATGGCCGCCAAATAAGGAGGATTTGTCATGACTATTGCCAACGATCCAATCGTTATCGTCAGCGCCGTCCGCACCCCCATGGGTGGTTTCCAGGGCGAACTGAAAAGCCTGACCGCACCGCAACTGGGTGCTGCCGCGATCCGTGCCGCCGTTGAACGGGCCGGTATCGCGCCGCAATCCGTTGAAGAGGTGCTGTTTGGTTGCGTGCTGTCTGCCGGCCTCGGTCAAGCCCCGGCGCGTCAAGCCGCGTTAGGCGCCGGGCTGGATAAATCGACCCGCTGCACCACCCTGAACAAGATGTGCGGCTCGGGCATGGAAGCAGCGATGCTGGCCCACGACATGCTGATGGCCGGCAGCGCCGACGTGGTCGTCGCGGGCGGCATGGAAAGCATGTCCAACGCGCCGTATCTGCTGGATCGCGCTCGCAGCGGTTACCGCATGGGCCATGGCCGCGTGCTCGATCACATGTTCCTCGACGGTCTCGAAGACGCCTACGACAAGGGCCGCCTGATGGGCACTTTCGCCGAGGATTGCGCTGAAACCAACGGGTTTACCCGTGAGGCTCAGGACGCGTTTGCCATTGCCTCGACCACCCGCGCGCAGCAGGCGATCAAGGACGGCAGCTTCAAGGACGAAATCGTGCCGCTGACCGTGACGGTCGGCAAAGAGCAAGTGCTGATCAGCAACGACGAACAGCCACCGAAGGCCAAACTGGACAAGATTGCTTCGCTGAAACCGGCGTTCCGCGAGGGCGGAACGGTGACGGCGGCCAACTCCAGTTCGATCTCCGACGGTGCGGCGGCGCTGGTGCTGATGCGCCGTTCCGACGCAGAAAAACAAGGCCTGAAACCGCTGGCGGTGATTCACGGTCACGCGGCGTTCGCCGACACCCCGGGCCTGTTCCCGGTGGCCCCGGTCGGTGCGATCAAGAAACTGATGAAGAAAACCGGTTGGTCGCTGAATGACGTCGACCTGGTGGAAGTCAACGAAGCCTTCGCCGTGGTTGGCATGGCGGCGATGACCCATCTGGAAATCCCCCACGAGAAGATCAACGTTCACGGCGGCGCGTGCGCCTTGGGCCACCCGATTGGCGCGTCTGGCGCGCGGATCCTCGTGACCCTGCTTTCGGCCCTGCGCCAGAAAGGCCTGAAACGCGGCGTCGCGGCGATTTGCATCGGCGGCGGTGAAGCCACGGCCATGGCCGTGGAATGCCTGTACTAAGGCCAACTTCACCCCTGTGGGAGCCAGCCTGCTGGCGATTGGCTGATACGACGCCATCGCCAGCAGGCTGGCTCCCACAGAGTTCTGTGTCGTACCCCGGATTTTAAGGATTCACCATGATTCCCAATGACGAACAACTTCAGATCAGCGACGCGGCCCGGCAATTCGCCCAGGAACGGCTCAAACCGTTCGCCGCCGAGTGGGACCGCGAACACCGCTTCCCCAAGGAAGCCATCGGCGAGATGGCCGAGCTGGGCTTTTTCGGCATGCTGGTGCCGGAAGAGTGGGGCGGTTGCGACACCGGTTACCTGGCCTACGCCATGGCCCTGGAAGAAATCGCTGCCGGCGATGGCGCGTGCTCGACCATCATGAGCGTGCACAACTCGGTCGGTTGCGTGCCGATCCTCAAGTACGGCAACGATGAGCAGAAAGAACGTTTCCTCAAGCCGCTGGCCAGCGGCGCGATGCTCGGGGCGTTTGCCCTGACCGAACCCCAGGCCGGTTCCGACGCAAGCGGCCTGAAAACCCGCGCGCGGCTGGAAGGCGATCACTACGTGCTCAACGGTTGCAAGCAGTTCATCACCTCGGGGCAGAACGCCGGGGTGGTGATCGTGTTCGCCGTGACTGACCCGAGTGCTGGCAAGCGTGGCATCACAGCGTTGATCGTGCCGACCGATTCGCCGGGCTACAAAGTCGCGCGGGTTGAAGACAAGCTCGGCCAGCATGCCTCCGATACCTGCCAGATTCTGTTCGAAGACGTGAAGGTGCCGGTCGCCAATCGACTGGGTGAGGAGGGCGAAGGTTACCGGATCGCCCTGGCCAACCTGGAAGGTGGTCGTGTCGGCATCGCTTCGCAATCGGTGGGCATGGCCCGAGCCGCGTTTGAGGCAGCCTGTGACTATGCACGTGAGCGCGAGAGCTTCGGCAAGCCGATCATCGAACACCAAGCCGTAGCGTTCCGCCTGGCCGACATGGCCACCCAGATTGCCGTCGCACGGCAGATGGTGCATTACGCGGCGGCATTGAGAGACAGCGGCAAACCGGCCCTGGTCGAAGCGTCCATGGCCAAGCTGTTCGCCTCGGAAATGGCCGAGAAGGTCTGTTCCTCGGCGTTGCAAACCCTCGGCGGTTACGGTTACCTGAACGACTTCCCGCTGGAGCGCATCTACCGCGACGTTCGGGTTTGCCAGATCTATGAAGGCACCAGCGATATTCAACGCATGGTCATTTCGCGCAATCTTTGAGAAGGACTGATTTATGAACAAGAGCTCTGTGAGTTACGAAACGATTTTGTTGGAAACCCATGGCCGTGTCGGCCTGATTACCCTCAACCGTCCGCAAGCGCTGAACGCGTTGAACGCGCAGATCGTCAGCGAACTGAACCACGCCCTTGATGGCCTGGAAGCCGATTCGAACATCGGTTGCATCGTGCTGACCGGCTCGAAAAAAGCCTTCGCCGCCGGTGCCGACATCAAGGAAATGGCCGAGCTGACTTACCCGCAGATCTACCTCGACGACCTGTTCAGCGACAGCGATCGCGTGGCCAACCGTCGCAAGCCGATCATCGCGGCAGTCAACGGTTTTGCCTTGGGCGGTGGTTGTGAGCTGGCGCTGATGTGCGACTTCATCCTGGCCGGTGACAATGCGAAATTCGGTCAACCGGAAATCAACCTCGGCGTGCTCCCGGGCATGGGCGGCACCCAGCGCCTGACCCGCGCCGTGGGTAAGGCCAAGGCCATGGAAATGTGCCTGAGCGGGCGCTTGATCGACGCGGTGGAAGCGGAGCGTTGCGGGATTGTCGCGCGGATCGTTCCAGCGGACGAGTTGCTGGAAGAAGCGCTGAAAGTCGCGGCGTTGATCGCCAAGAAGTCATTGCCGATTGCGATGATGGTCAAGGAAAGCGTCAATCGCGCCTTTGAAGTGAGCCTGTCCGAAGGCGTGCGCTTTGAGCGCCGGGTGTTCCATGCAGCGTTTGCCACGCAGGATCAGAAGGAAGGGATGGCGGCGTTTATTGCCAAGCGTGAAGCTGAGTTCCAGGGGAAGTGATTTAGCGTCTGAGCTGACGTCATCGCGAGCAAGCTCGCTCCCACATTTGATCTCTGGTGGACGCAACATTTGTGAGCGCCAGAGAAACCCTGTGGGAGCGAGCTTGCTCGCGATGCTTTTAGGGGGTCAAACCTGGTAGTTCTTGAGTTCGCGGGCAATCACCATCCGCTGTATCTCGCTCGACCCCTCGTAAATCTGCGTGATCCGCGCATCTCGGTAGTAACGCTCCACCGGGTAATCCTCCAGATACCCATACCCACCATGAATCTGCATCGCCGAAGAACAGACCTTCTCGGCCATCTCCGATGCAAACAGCTTGGCCTGTGACGCCTCCGACAGACACGGCTTGCCAGCGCTGCGCAACCGCGCCGCGTGCAGAATCAACAACCGCGCCGCGTTGAGTCGGGTGTGCATGTCGGCCAGCATATTGGCGATGCTCTGGTGCTCGATGATCGGTTTGTCGAACTGCACGCGATCACGGGAATAGGCCAGCGCCGCTTCGAACGCCGCACGGGCAATGCCCAATGCCTGCGCCGCGATGCCGATACGGCCGCCTTCGAGGTTGGACAGGGCAATGGCCAGACCTTTGCCACGCTCACCCAGCAGATTCGCTTCGGGAATCGTGCAGTTGCTCAGCGTCACCGCGCAGGTGTCGGAGGCGCGAATGCCCATCTTGTGTTCGGTGCGATCGACAATGAAGCCGGCGGTGTCGGTTGGCACCAGGAACGCGGAGATACCGCGTTTGCCCAGGTCCGGATCGGTCACGGCAAAGACAATCGCCAGCTTCGCTCGTTTACCGTTGCTGACAAACTGTTTGGCGCCGTTGATCACCCACTGGCCGTCGCGCAGTTCGGCGCGGGTGCGCAGATTGTGGGCTTCGGAGCCGGCTTGCGGCTCGGTCAGGCAGAAGCAGCCGATGGCCTGACCGCTGGCCAGGTCCGGTAGCCACGTTTGTTTCTGTTCGTCGGTGCCATAGTTGAGCACCGGCCCGCAGCCCACGGAGTTGTGGATGCTCATCAACGCACCCGTGGCGCCGTCACCCGCAGAGATTTCTTCCACCGCCAGGGCGTAGGCGACGTAGTCGACATAGGTGCCGCCCCATTCTTCCGGCACCACCATGCCCAGCAGGCCCAGTTCACCCATCTTCGCCACCAGACCGTCATCGATCCAGCCGGCCTTTTCCCAGGCCTGCGCGTGGGGCGCGATTTCGCCGCGGGCAAAATCCCGGGCCATGTCGCGGATCATGACTTGTTCTTCGCTCAATTCGATATCGTGCATGGCTCAGCTCCCAGTCTGGTCAAAGCCTGTGAAGAAACTCGCAACGTGCGCGGCGTCCAGCGCCTGCAAGGTCGGCGGGTTCCAGCGCGGGGTCTTGTCTTTGTCGATCAGCAAGGCGCGCACGCCTTCGATCAGGTCGCCGCGCTCGAACCACTGGCGGTCCAGGTGCAACTCGAGGGCGAAGCACTCTTCGATACTCAAGTGCCGACCACGACGCAGCATTTCCAACGTCACGGCCATCGCCAGCGGCGAACGGCTTTGCAGCAGGTCGGCGGTGGTCTCGGCCCACTCATGGCTGTCGGCGACCGTGACTTCACGCAGTTGCTCAACAATACTCGGCACATCGGGCAGGGCGAAGAAATGGTCGATGGCCGGGCGTAGCGCGATCAACGGCGCATCGGGCAGTTGTTGCACCGCGAGACTGGCCAGCAGGCCTTGCAAGTCCTTGAGCGGTGTCCCGTGCCATTGGAGCTGATCAAGCTGCTCATCGAGCGTGGCCAGCTTTTCGCTTTCCAGGAACCAGTCGGCCAGTCCGCAATACAGCGCATCCGCCGCACGGATCTGCACGCCGCTGACGCCCAGGTAGATTCCGAGTTCACCGGGGATGCGCGGCAGGAAGTAACTGCCGCCGACATCCGGGAAATAACCGATGCCGACTTCAGGCATCGCCAGACGGCTTTTCTCGGTGACCACACGTAAGTCGGCGCCTTGCACCAGACCCATGCCGCCGCCGAGGACAAAACCGTCCATCAGGGCCAGCACCGGTTTGCAGTAGTGGTGAATGGCGAGGTCGAGGGCGTATTCCTCGACGAAGAAATCTTCGTGCAGGGTGTCGCCGCTCTTGAAGCTGTCATACAGCGAGCGGATATCGCCGCCGGCACAGAAGGCTTTTTCGCCGGCACCGCGCAAAACCACCGCATGCACCTGCGGATCCTGAGCCCAGGCATCGAGCTGACGGTGCAGGTGACGGACCATGTCCAGGGTGAGGGCGTTGAGGCCGGCGGGGCGGTTGAGGGTCAGGTGACCGATGTGGTTGCGAACCTCGGCCAGCACTTCGTTTTGCGTGGCATCCACGGGCGAAATACCCTTCGATGAAACCTGAGCAGTCATCAGTAACTCCCTGCTTTTATTGTTCTTTATAGACAAGCTCGCGCGCGAGCGATGCCGGATCGTAACAGTGCAAATTTGCCCTGTACAACCCGGATATGTGCAGGTCTCGTCTGCACTTTTGTCATGAAGACGCATAATTTCTTGCTGAGAAGGGCCGCGAGCCGCGCTGACGACCGAATCGGCTGTGAAAAAGCCCTTATCAGCGCAATCCGGGTGTCTGCGCCGGCCCGTACGACACCAGCCCCTGCTCATCTGTTGGCATTCTGACCTCCGGTTTCAAGCCCTCTGTGCCGAGGGTTTCAAGCCGGGTGCCGCAGAGTGCGGCCCTGCGTACAAAACAAAAAGAACGCTGTTGCGGTGTTGGCCGCATCGACTCTCTGTTCCTGCCCATAAAGGTGGCCTGGTCAATCCGGCCGCGATAATTCCAAATAAATCGGGATTCAAGAAGATGAAGACTAAATGGCTGAGCTTGTCGGTACTCGCGTTGCTGTGCTGCTCCACGGGTGCCGGCGCCAAGGAATGGAAAGAGCTGAGATTCGGCGTTAACCCGAGCTACCCACCCTTTGAGTCAACTACCGCCGATGGCGGCGTGCAAGGGTTTGGCGTGGACTTGGGCAATGCCATCTGTGCCGAGCTGAAGCTGACTTGCGTGTGGGTCAGCAATGACTTTGATGGACTGATTCCCGGCCTCAAGGCTGGCAAGTTCGACGCCATCGAGTCCTCGATGACCGTCACCGAAACCCGCAAAAAACAGATCGACTTCACTGATCGCCTCTATGCCGGACCAACCGCCATCGTCACCCGCAAGGACTCTGGTTTATTGCCCACCGCCGAGTCGCTGCGCGGCAAGACCATCGGCTACATGCAGGGCACGATTCAGGAAACCTACGCCAAGGCCAAACTGGGGCCGGGCGGGGTGAAGCTCAAGGCCTATCAGAATCAGGATCAGGTGTACGCCGACCTGGTTTATGGCCGTCTCGATGCCTCGATCCAGGACAAACTGCAAGCGCAGATGAGCTTCCTGACTTCGCCGCAAGGCGCGGACTTCCAGAACAGCGAAGGCATCAGCGACCCGTTGGTACCGTCGGAAATCGCCATCGGCGTGCGCAAGGACAACGACGAACTCAAAGGCATGCTCAATGCCGCCATCAAGGCCCTGCATGAGAAGGGCATCTACGCACAGATCCAGCAGAAACACTTCGGCGATCTGGACCTCTACAACAACTGATCCTCGCGCCCCGGTCGCTGTGTCGCAGCGACCGTCGGGCGCCTCAAGACGGGTGACTGGCGTGAATTCCTTCCTGAATCTGATCGGGGTCGACCTCTCGGCCCTGCAAGGCTATGGCCCATTGTTGCTGCACGGCACTTGGGTCACGCTCAAACTGGCGGCGCTTTCACTGGTGGTCAGCATGGCGCTGGGGCTGCTCGGCGCGGCGGCGAAATTGTCGCCGCTGAAGCTGTTCAACCTGCCGGCGACTTTTTACACGACGCTGATTCGCGGTGTGCCGGACCTGGTGCTGATGCTGCTGATTTTCTACAGCCTGCAAGGCTGGCTGAGCAGCCTGACCGAAGCCATGGGCTGGGCCTACATGGAAATCGACCCGTTCGTGGCCGGCATCGTCACCCTCGGTTTCATCTATGGCGCGTACTTCACTGAAACCTTTCGCGGGGCGATTTTGAGTGTGCCGCGCGGTCAGCAGGAGGCCGCCGCGTGTTTTGGCCTGAATCGCTGGCAGCGCTTTCGCTTCGTGGTGTTCCCGCAAATGATGCGCTTTGCCTTGCCGAGCCTGGGCAACAACTGGCTGGTGCTGCTCAAGGCTACCGCGCTGGTCTCGATCATTGGCTTGTCTGATTTGGTCAAGGTCGCGCAGGAGGCCGGTAAAAGCACCTTCAACATGCTCGACTTTCTGTTGCTGGCCGCAGTGCTGTACTTGCTGATCACCAGCGCGTCGAACTACGTCCTGCGGGTGCTGGAGCGGCGCTACAACCAGGGCGTGCGGGGGATGGCGCGATGATCGAGTTGATTGCCGAATACTGGAAACCCTTCCTGTTCACCGACGGCGACACGCTGACCGGCCTGGCCATGACCCTGTGGTTGCTGGTGGCAAGCATTGTGATGGGGTTTTTCCTGTCGCTGCCGTTGGCGATCCTGCGGGTGTCGCGCTGGGGGCTGCTGCGCTGGCCGGTTCAGCTGTTCACCTACGTATTTCGCGGTACGCCGCTGTATATCCAGTTGCTGATTTGCTACAGCGGGATTTACGGCATCGCCGTGGTTCGTTCGCAACCCTTGCTCGAAGCGTTCTTTCGCGACGCGATGAACTGCACGTTGCTGGCGTTCACCCTCAACACCTGCGCTTACACCGTCGAGATCTTCGCCGGGGCGATTCGCAGCATTCCCTACGGCGAAATCGAGGCCGCCCACGCGTATGGCTTGAGCGGTTGGCGCCTGTACCTGCGGCTGATCCTGCCTTCGGCGTTACGCCGCGCGCTGCCGTATTACAGCAACGAAGTGATCCTGATGCTGCACGCCACGTCGGTGGCCTTCACCGCGACCATTCCGGACATTCTCAAAATCGCCCGGGATGCCAATGCCGCGACGTTCATGACCTTCCAGGCCTTCGGCATTGCCGGCTTGCTGTACCTCGCCCTGTCGTTTGGCCTGGTTGGCGCCTTCCGGTTGGCGGAGAAGCGCTGGCTGAGTTTCCTCGGCCCGGCTCACTAAATTCTTTTATCCAAAGCAGCGTCGCGGCCGGCGCGGCTGCAGGAGTTTTTTGCATGTACAAACTCACGGTTGAAAATCTGTATAAACGCTTTGGTGACAATGAAGTGCTCAAGGGCGTCTCGTTGAACGCACGGGCCGGGGATGTGGTGAGCATGATCGGCGCCAGCGGTTCGGGTAAAAGCACCATGCTGCGCTGCATCAACTTTCTGGAGCGCGCGGACGAGGGCGCCATTGCCCTGGATGGTGAGCGAGTCCTCACGCGTCAGGGCGTCGGTGGCATGCGCGTTGCCAACCCGAAGCAGTTGCAACGTTTGCGCACACGGCTGGCGATGGTGTTCCAGCATTTCAACTTGTGGAGCCACCTGACGGTGCTGGAGAACATTGTGCTGGCGCCGTGTCGCGTGTTGGGGGTTAGCCGAAAGGCCGCCGAAGACAGCGCCCGGGCTTATCTGGACAAGGTCGGTTTGCCGCAACGGGTGGCAGATCAATACCCGGCGTTTCTGTCCGGTGGCCAGCAACAACGCGTCGCGATTGCCCGGGCCCTGGCCGTGGAACCGGAGATTCTGTTGTTCGATGAGCCGACCTCGGCACTCGACCCGGAACTGGTGGGCGAGGTGCTGAAAGTGATTCAGGCGCTGGCCGAAGAGGGCAGGACAATGTTGATGGTGACCCACGAAATGGGTTTCGCCCGGCAAGTGTCCAGCCAAGTGTTGTTCTTGCATCAGGGGCGGGTCGAGGAGCAGGGTGATGCAACGATCCTCGACCAGCCCAAGAGTGAACGTTTACAGCAATTCCTATCGGGTCGTTTGAAGTGAGGCAAGACGTACATGGCGGATATCCGCGATCTGTCGATCGTGCTTGATCGTATCGATCAGGCAATCATCGAAGTGCTGCGCCACGAAGGGCGCATCACTTATCAAAAGCTTTCCGAGCGCGTGCACCTGACACCCAGGCCCTGCCTGGAGCGGGTGCGCAAACTTGAACAGCTCGGGGTTATCCGTGGTTACGGTGCGATTCTCGATGAGAAGAAACTGACGCCAGGCCTGTCGTTGCTGGTGTTGGTGGCGTTGTCGAACCAGAGTGGACGGGCCGCGCAAAAGGCCTTCGAGGCCAAGGTCCGCGCCTGTCCGCAGGTGCTGGAATGTCGGTTGATCAGCGGCGCGTTCGACTACAGCCTGCGCATGCGTTGCCGGGACATGGAGCATTACCGGGTGCTGACCGAGGTCTGGTTCGATGATCCTGAGCTGCACATCGACAAGCTGGTGAGCCATCCGGAACTGGCGATGGTCAAGACCACGATGGAATAGGTCTGCAACGAAATACAACCTGTGGGAGTGAGCCTGCTCGCGATGGCGCAGTGTCAGACGACAACTATGTTGACTGACCCACCGCCATCGCGAGCAGGCTCACTCCCACAGTTTTATGCAGCTTTCCGACCCGTATTCAGCCCTCGCCGAATCGGCTGAGCCAGCCAGAATTTTCAGCCGTTTCCATCATCGGCAACCCCCTCATCAACCGGGTTTTTCCGCTGCCAAAACAGACAATGAGCACCTCTCAACCCTCATTGAATCTGTGCCCATGCAAACCACCAATACCGTTTTGATGATTCGCCCGACACGTTTCTCCTTCAATCAGGACACGGCGGCGAACAACCGTTTCCAGCAGCCGGCCGCCGTCAGCGAAGACGTTCAGCAAAAAGCCCTGCAAGAGTTCGATGGCTACGTTGCCGCGCTGCGTGAGCACGGCGTCGACGTCAGGGTGCATAACGACCGCGAAGCGCCGCACACCCCGGACTCGATCTTTCCCAACAACTGGTGGAGCAGCCACCCCGACGGCACGTTGGTGTTGTACCCGATGCAGGGCCATAACCGGCGTCTGGAGCGGGACAAAGGCGTACTCGACTGGCTGCGCGATGAGTACCGGGTGGAGCAGTTGCTGGACCTTTCCAACCTCGAGCAACAGGACGTGTTCCTGGAGGGCACCGGCAGCATGGTGCTGGATCGCGAGCAACGGATTTGCTACGCCGGTTATTCCACGCGCACCCACGCCCTGGCGCTGGACCAGTTGGTCAATCACCTGGGCTACGAGCTCTGTGCTTTCAACGCGGTGGATCGCCACGGCGTTGCGATCTACCACACCAACGTAATGATGAGCGTTGGCACGCGCCTGGCCGTGGCGTGCCTGGACTCGGTCGCTGCGCCCGCTGAACGCCTGGCCCTGCGCTCAAGGCTCGAAGACAGCGGCAAGCAGGTCATCGCCTTGAACTGGGCACAACTGGAGTCCTTCGCCGGCAACATGCTGGAAGTCCGGACCGCCGTAGGCGAACCACTGCTGGTGATGTCGCGCACTGCCTGGCAATCGCTGGAGGCCGATCAGCGCCGCGTGATCGAAACCCACGCCACGCCGCTGCCGGTCAACATCGACACCATCGAGCGCATCGGTGGCGGCAGCGCCCGTTGCATGTTGGCCGAGGTCTTTCTACCCAAACATCAAGCTGCACAGGAGCACGCGCAATGATCGTCCGTCCCGCCACACCGGCAGACTTGCCGGCCCTGCTAGCCTTGGCCCACAGCGCCGGAACCGGTTTGACCACCTTGCCCGCCGATGCGTCGCGTTTGCGCCAGCGTCTGGAATGGGCGGCGAAAACCTTTGCTGGCGAGGCCGAGCGCGCCGATGCCGACTACCTGTTTGTGCTGGAGAACGATCAGCAAGAAGCCATCGGCATTTGCGCACTGGCCGGTGCCGTCGGGCTGCGCGAGCCTTGGTACAACTATCGTTTGGGCCTGTTTGTCGCCGCCTCGAAAAACCTCGGGATCAATCAGCAATTGCCGACGCTGTTCCTGGGCAACGACATGACCGGCCATTCTGAGTTGTGCTCGCTGTTCCTGCATGCCGACCACCGCAGCGGGCTCAATGGCCGTCTGTTGTCCAAGGCGCGGTTCCTGTTTCTGGCGGAGTTCCGTCAGCAGTTCGGCGACAAGGTCATTGCCGAAATGCGCGGCTATTCGGACGAAGAGGGCGTCTCACCGTTCTGGGAAGGCTTGGGGCGGCACTTCTTCAAGATGGACTTTGCCGATGCCGATTACCTCACAGGCCTGGGCAACAAGACCTTCATCGCCGAGTTGATGCCCAAGTTTCCGCTACCGACCTGCCTATTGCCCGAAGCGGCGCGAACGGTGATCGGCCGGGTGCACCCCAACACCGAACCGGCGCTGGGCATGCTCAAGGCGGAAGGCTTCGAGCACCGAGACTACATCGACATTTTCGACGGCGGGCCGCTGATTGAATGCGCCACCGGCGACATCCGCGCGGTGCGTGACAGCCAGGTGCTGCAATTGAGCATTGGCACACCGGGAGAACAGGCGGCGACTTACTTGATTCATAACCGCCAGTTCGCCGAGTGCCGGATCACGGCGGCACCGGCGCGGGTCGCCGCCGGCACGTTGATTGTGGATGCGCAGACTGCCAAAACCCTGGGGCTGAGCGCGGGTGCGTCGGTGCGTGCGGTGAGTCTGGCGGTGCCGGCACGGCAGTTATCTGCGGCTTGAACCCTTGCTCGCGTGCCAAGGGCCAGGACACTGGCCCTGGTCAGCCACACGCGTGCATTTGCACGCGCTAAAAGGGGCTAAAAAGGGCGTGGGATGTGTGACGTCAGAAACGTTGGCTTTGACTTCATCAATTTTGCGAAGTATGGCGTGTAACTAACTGATATTGTTAAATTGTTATGGTTCTTCCGGCGTGACATCGAAGAGCGTTTCTGTTTTAGCCAGGAGAAATTAAACGGAGATGTTTAATCGACATCTCCAGAAACTCTCTCAGGCTACACATCCTTGCGTCGTTGCCTACGACTGCGCCAGAATCCGCCGGCTTGTGCGCCTTGGGCCTGGGTTTTATCGTTTCCCCGTCGCTGAAGAACAGCGATGGGGGTTTGGTAGCCCCGGGTTTTATGTGAGGTGCAAAGCATCACCATTTGCGGCGTTTTTTCGCCTCTGTTTTATGGTGGTCATGCGCAGGGCGTCTTCGGGCGCGCCGGTCTCCTCACATCCCGGTCTACCAACCTGTGCATGGTCACCACCCGTCGTTTGGTAGCGAGGGTGATGGCTCCATATACGATGAGAGGAGTTTCACCTATGTTCAAACCAACACCCAACCCACCCGAAACCGACGACGTTTCCCCCTACGAATCCACCGATTCCAAAAAATTCAACGAAGCCGCCGAGCGAGCCCTCGACTTCCATTTCCCGTCGAACGCCGACATCAAAGCCATCCCGCGCACACCCAGTACCCTGTTTTCCATAGACCCTGACGCCACGGCCGAAACCCTGGCGGTTTATCTGGTCGAGACGTTGGCTTCGGTCGATGTGATGGTCCATCAGTTGGTGGATCATCTGGAGGGCGAATCGCGTTATGCGCTTTTGGGGATTTCGAACAGCATCATGGTGGCGGAGATCACCGCGAATCGTGTGCTGGATAAAATTGATCTGCCCCAGTAGCTGCGGCCTGCATGGTGAGCAGCAGGTAACGCGTTGAGCTGTGCAGCGGCCCCATTTTTGGGGTCGCTTCGCAGCCCAACGGGGGCCCTATCCATTTTTCATGGGTGAAAGTGCCTCTGCAGCGACTGAGCGCAGAGCAGTAGTGCCTGCTTGGCATCATCAGAGTCCGCCGGGTAGTTGATAAAACCGTGGAGCATGCCCGAATATTCTTTGTGTTGAACCGGTACGTCGGCCTCCGTCAGCCGGCGCACATACTCCCGGCCTTCGTCGCGCAATACATCCCGTTCAGAGGTGATGATCAACGCAGGCGGCAAGCCACGCAGGTGTTGGTGGCGCAGGGGAGAAAGGCGTGGATCATCGCGCGAGACCCCATTGGGCACGTATTGATTGATGTACCACTCAAGCATTTTGCCGGTCAGCCCGAAGCCTTCGGCAAACTCCCGGTGCGAAGGATGTTGAGCCAGACAGTCCAGCAACGGGTAAAGCAACAGCTGAAAGATGATCGACAACCGCGAGTGTTCACGGGCCCATTGGCAAATGACCGCTGCTAGCCCGCCACCCGAGCCTCCGCCCGCCACTGCCATTCGCGAAGGATCCAGCCCCATGGCTGGGCCATATTCGACAACCCATTCGGTCGCCGCGCAGCAATCGTCTACCGCCGCAGGGAAGACGTGTTCGGGCGGCCGGGCGTAGTCCACGGCCACCACGGCGCAACCGGCCCATTCACACATCACCCGGCAAAAACCGTCGTGGGTGTCCAGATCGCCGGTGACCCAGCCGCCGCCATGGAAAAACATCAATACGGCAAAGGGGCCGGGGCCGGCGGGGGTGTAAAGCCTTAGTGGCAATGGGCGGCCGTGGCTTTGGATCGACAGGTCGCGAACGCTGACGACGAGCACGTCGCGAAGTGCTGTTCTGGCACCTTCTACGGTAGGTCCAAAGTCCTGTTGATTGGCCGTCATGATTTCACCTTGCAGGAGATCGCTTCGGTGGTTATCTCAACCACATATTCTTTGCTGATCAATTCGCTGACCGCCAGACACATCAATGTCGGTGGGTGGCCCTTGAAAAATTTCTTGTGCGCCCTCGCGATGTCCGGCCAGAACTTCATGCTTGTCGTATAAATGCGAATCCCGATGATGCTTCGTCGATCTACGCCAAGCTGCTTGATGGAGGTTTCTATGATTTCCAGGCAACGCAGGGTCTGTTTGTACGCATTTCCGGGCTTGAATGGCTTGCCCTTGTCATCAAACGCCACGGTGCCGCCCATCAAAATGCGCTCACCCACCCGGATTGCCCTGCAGTAGCAGGCTTCGGTTTCCCACGGTGCTGCGGAAAAAACGCGTTGGATTTTCATTGTGCTGCTCCCTTGCCCAGATCAATGGGCAGTGATTTCAGTCCACGAAATTGCAGGTTGTTGGTGCGCCAGATCGCCGGGTTGTCGGCAATCAGGCGCAAATCGGGAAAGCGCTTGAACAGCGCGCTGAACACCACTTCGGCTTCCAGCCTGAACAGCGCCGTGCCCATGCAGAAATGCTCGCCGCGACCAAACGCCAGGTGATCGTTGTGTTTGCGGTCGATGTCGAAACGATCGGGGTCGGGGAATTTCGCCGGATCGCGATTGGCCGATGCGCGCATCAGGTAGACCAGGTCGCCTTGTTTCATCGTCACGCCATGGATCGTGACGTCTTCGTTGAGCACCCGATGGCTGAAAGAGCCTGCCGAGTCGAAACGCAGCATCTCTTCGATGGCTGACTTGATCCGGTCCGGATTGGCCTTGAGGGCCTGGTGTTGCTCGGGGTGCTCAAGCAAATGAAGGAGCCCGATACACAACTGGTCAGCGCTGGTGGTGTAGCCCGCCACCAGAATGAAGACGATTTGCGCAAGCACCTGATCAAGGCTCGAATCGCCGCCCTTGCAGGCCTCCAGGACCCGGCTGACCAGATCGTCTTCGGGGTGTTTTCGCCGCTGCTCGATGACGTCGGCGAAATACGCGTACATTTCCTCGACGCCTTTTAGCGCCTGCTCAGGCCCTTTGTCCGGGTCCAGGCTGCCAACCAGGAAGATTAGAATGTCGTCGGTCCAGCGCCTGAGTTTCAGCGCGTCTTCGCGGGGGATGCCATAGAGGTTGGCCAGGATCAGCGCCGGAACGCGATTGAACAGTTTGGCCATCAAGTCTGTCTGGGGTTCTAGCGCGTCCAGTTCGCCCTTGGTGATCTGTTCGATGTCCTGGCGCAACGATTCGATGACGCGAGGGTTGAAGGCTTTGCCCAGCAGGTGGCGACTGTCCTTGTGATCCTTGCCATCCTCTGCGTACATCCACTTGGACGCCAGTTTGACGAACGTTGCCAGTTGCGCGCGTTTGTCGGGGGGCACCTGGGCATCGACCAGTTGCTGCATGCGGTTCGAGGAGTAGCGTCTGGTGTCTGCCTGCGCGGCAAAGACATCGCTGTACCGGGTCAAGAACCAGGCTTTGAAGTGCGGGCACCAATACACCGGTTGATGCTCACGCAGCCAGGCGTAGGCGGGATAAGGATCCTGAACCGTCTTGCGATCGGTGAAGTCGAGTAGCGTTTCACTGTCCATGTTCATTGCTCCTCGTACAAGGCGGCGGTGAATTGACGGATGTAGTCCGCATCATTGATAGGCGCAGTGATCAGTTCCGGCGGCGGCTGCAGCAAGGCGCCCAGCAGCGAGATCCAGCCTTCAGTGGCGTGTTCGTTCAATTTGGCCTGGTCTACGCTCACGCCGCCTTCGCTCAGGTACGCGGCGAACACGTTGACGATGTCACTCAGCAGCTCCGGTGAAATCACGTGAGAGCTCTGCACTTCGCTGATGATCAAGTCGAGCGCCCGGGCATGGGTCAAGGCCAGCGCCTGGGCATGTGAAACGTCAGCGGGGCTGTTACAGCGCTCGACAATGGTCTTCTCGACTCGCTGAGCAACGTTATCCGTGGGCCGCGAGGCAAATCGCGGACGGGTCACGGCATCCCTGGCCACTTGGTAGGCCATGACGCTGTTGTCGCCGGCAAACGTGATGCTGATCTCGCAATCCATGCACAGCGTGACGATCTGGTTGTGATGGTGAAAACCCTGGGAACCACACAGCTCGCGGCACTTGCGCATCACGTCCAGCCCGACCCAGGTGCCGACGCTCTTGGCGATGGCCGCGAGAATGTGCAGCTCCTTGCGTTTGTCGGGCTGATCCCACATGGCCTCGAAGCGTGACAGCACTGCCTGTTCCAGAATTTTCAGGGCGAGGGCCTTTAGCTGCTCGACGTACAACCGTTGCCGAATCAGCGGTTTGGCCAATAGCGGTTCGCCTCCGTCAGCGCGTTTGACCTGTCGATGGCCGACAAACCGATACGCCAGATGAGCGCAAAGGCCCGCTGCACCCCGGGCCGCCGCCAGCAGCAACACGCGCTCCTGAATGAACGTTTCCATGGCGCTGGTCACACGCTTGTCTTTGGGCACGTCGCTGACAAATCGCCCTTCAGTGCTGAACCGGGCATGGCGCTGCATCATCGCGTCCAGCGTCAGTCGCATGTCGTAGAAGCACAGGCCGGCCACTTGATTGGCATGGATTCCGCCTTTCGGGTCGCAGGCGATGACCTTGACGCCGCGTAACAGCGGACCGCTTTCCTGCTCGCGGATCGGCACCCGGAACCAGTGCAGGCCTTCGTCCTTGCCATCGACGATCAAGCGCGCCAGCACCATGACCACTTGCGCGGCGTACAGCGCGTTGCCGATCCAGAATTTGCAGGCGTCCGGCAAAGGCGTATGCAGGATCAGGCACGCATTGGTTCGATCATAGGTCACGGTGGTTTGCAGGTTGGCGACGTCGGAACCGCTGTGAATTTCCGTGCAGCCAAAGGCGTAGACCTGGCTCATTTCGATCACTTCCTGACGGCAGCGCGCGACTTGCAGGGCGTCGCCTTGGGCGAACAACGCGTTGCCGGCAATCATGTGGTCGACAATCGAGGAAAACAGCGCGTAGTCATAGGCGCCGACGATTCCAAGGTCATTGCACATCTGGCGCATGTCCGACTGACAGGGTTGACCCAGCCACTTGTCATTGGTGATCAGCCCGGACCGGACGATCTGGCGCATGCGGCTGATGGTCAACTCCATGTAGTCGCGCAAAGGCAAGGCGTGGCGGGCCCTTGCGTCGAACGCGGGGGTTCGCAGCATGTTCAGCAGTGTATTGCTCATGGAAGATCCCTCTCTCGGATTTCGAAAAAATGGTTTCGAAACCACCAGAGCCAGAGGGCTGGCGCAGCACACAACACGACAATCGACTCGCCATGAACCAACGGCTGCCAATGGCAGCGGTCACGACGGATTGCGTGGTGTTTTCCTGGGGAGGCGCGGTTCTGTCAAAGCGCGAAGGCAGCGTCGCCACTCAACAACAATGAGTGTTTCTCCATAGCCAGACTTCTGTGTCATCGCTACTGGACATTACGGCGAGCCAGACTTCGTAGTGAAAGGCAGACAACTCTATGCGGTACGTTTTTGACTGTAGCAACAGATCGGCGACAGGCAAGGCGATGGCTTGACCATTGGTCGCTCCCTTCGCGCTACACGCGACGCGACAACACTTCACCAATACTGCGACGTTTGGCGTGCAACTCACTGATATGGATCAGTTGTTCAAGGTCTTCGGGGGTGACGTCGAAGAACGCTTCCATGTCCGCCAGCGCCAGTTTCAGGTCCTGGGCAGTGATCGCCTGGCTGTCGATCGGAGGATGATCGGCAGGCACCACCGCCACCGGTTCGCTGGCGCGTTTGGGGTAGCGAATGCGCGTCAGGTTGTTGTAGGCCAGGGCGCTTGCCAGCATGGTCATTGCGCTGAGCATGACCGGGCCGAGGGCTTTCCAGTCCATCGCGATGGTCGCCGGATCAGCCAGCACCAACAGCAAGGCCAAGGCCCCGGCCGGCGGGTGCAGGCAACGCAGCCAGCACATCAGAATCAGCGCCATGCCGGCCGCCAGACACGCGCTGCCCAGGGTTCGCCCGAGGACGTGAGCGACCAGCAGCGAAATCACCCCGGCGCTCAAGTAACCGCCAACAATTGACCACGGCTGCGCAAGGGCGCCGGAAGACACCGCGAACAGCAACACTGCCGAGGCACCCAGCGGCCCGATTAAATGCTGTGCCACTTGCATGCCGAACACCTGGCTGCACAGCCAGACGCTGAACAGCGTGCCCAGGGACATGCCGATGGCGGCACGGCTCCATTCTGAAGGGCGGGTGTTGACGGCGGCAGGTAACCAGCGAGCAAGCATGGGGCTAACGATCCAATGAAAAATCCGAGGAAAAAAAAAGGCTTAGCTGGGATACCCAGAAAGCCCTTGAAGGAGTTCCAACTATTGGGGGAGGAACGGGGCACAGTGTGCCGATGAATGCCGATGCTGACAAATTCATATTAATGCAGTTTCAGTGCATTATTTTTGCTGCATCGCGACGCGACGTCCGCTAATGAAACACAGGAATCCGCCCATCGCGGTCAGTGCGCTCAGGGCATAAAACATGGTGGGCGCGGGCGTGTGCATCAGCAGAAAACCGCAGATCACCGGGCTCAAGGCACCGCCCAGCGCGGCCAGGTTCTGCGCGCCGTAATAGCTGCCGCGCAGCTCTTCGGGGGCCAGGGTGTCGACGAAGAGGAATTCGGCGGGGTAAATGATCATTTCGCCGAGGGTGAAGATGAACATGGCAACGCACCACGACACCAGGCTGTCGGCCAGGCTGAAACCGATCAGGCCGACGATGAACAGGCTGGTGCCACCGGCGATCCAGTAGCGCAGTTGCTCGCGCTTTAGAAAACGGCCGATCTGGTATTGCAGCAGAATCACACTAATGGCATTGCAGGCGAGCAGGGCAGCCATGGTTTGCAGGGCGCGTTTCGAATCGTGGGTCACCAACAGGTATTGCGACAGGTACAGGGTGAAACGTCCGTGCACCACGGTGCTGAGCAGGCAACCGCAGGTGAACATGATCAGCGTGCGGTCGTTCTTCAGGGTGATCAGGGTTTTCAGAAAACTTTGTGGTTGGCCGATTGCGGGTGTCGGGGCCGCGTCCTTGGGAATCCCGATCATCAGGAAGATGCTGAAAAACGCGATGCCGCCGGCTATCAGGAACGGTGCAATCGGGTACACACCGGCAATCACCACGCCGAGCATCGGCCCGGTGGCGTAGCCGATGTTGGTTAGGGTGTAGCGCAACGAAAAGGCCTTGGCGCGCTGGCCCATGGGCAGGTTTTCGCTGAGGATCGCCTTGGAGCCGATGAGGAACAGCGCCGAGGCGGTTTCGGTGATCACCAGCGTGGCCGTGGTCAGGTAGAGGTTTTCGGCGAAAGTCAGCAGGACAAAGCCGATGGCGCTGGAGAGCATCGCAAGAATCAGCAAACGGCGCTTTTCGAGCCGGTCGATGATGTAGCCGCCGTAGAGCGCGAGCAGGGTGGCGATGAACACCGCGATGCCTAGCAGTAAGCCGACGTCCTGTTGGTTGAGGCCCAGTTTGTTGCTCAGGAACAACGTCAGCAGCGGACTGGTGATGGCGCGGCTGACGACGATGGTCAGCGAAACGATCATCAGGCGGCGGATAACAAGCGAGTAAGTGACCACGGTGGGGCAAATGTCCTTATTCAGATTTGATGATCGTTCCCACGCAGAGCGTGGGAACGATCAATGTCTCAACAGATTCCGATTCTTCAAGTCGCCACAACTGCTCAAGCAGCTCCTCAGCCCGCTCCCGCGGCATGACCCGCCCGGCGAGGCTGAAAAACTTCTCTTCCAGTGCCGCATCACTCAACGGATTTCCCGGCGCACCCAATGGCGGGTCGACACACAGGCTAGCCTGCCGACCGTCCACGGTCCGCAGGCTGACGACGGGCTCGCCATCCTCTGACAGTTGCGGGTCCACTTCAAGGTGAATGCGCGACATCCAGTGAGCGATGCGCGGATCGCCACGTTGCTGATCGTCATAGGCTTGCAGCCGACAATGGCCATGCACCAGCCGGGCGGCGAGAGCATAGGGCAGGCTCATCTGCGCTGCCGCCAGGGTGCTGACATTCTGCCCGCCACACATGTCCTGAAGAAACCCGCACAGCGACACCTGAACGTCTTCGACCCGGCTGGCATCCACCTGCAATTGATCCAGCAACAGGCCCAATGCATCGATCGCCGAGTGTGTCCCGCGACACGCGGCATAAGGCTTGATCGAGCAGCGGGCGAGTTTCCACACCACGCCGAGGTCGGCGTCCAGCGCTTCGGACACGGCCGCGTCACCAGCCAGGGTCTTGAGAAAACCGCCCCAGACATCATCGAACAACTTTGACGGCCCGGTGATGCCTTGGCGGGCAAATCGCGCCGCCAGCAATCCGCCTTCCGCGGCACGGCCTGTGTGAAGTTTCTTGCTCTGCGAACCGTCATGAATGAAGGCCCACAGACCGCCGCTGAAGCTGCCGGCAATGCCCAGCGCCGACAAGGTTTGTGGCGCATCCAGACCAAGAATCCGCGCACACGCGGCGGCTGCGCCAAACACGCCACAGGTGGCGGTCGAATGCCAGCCAGCGCCGTTGTGGGCCGAATAGCTGCCGCACGCTTCGAGCACGCGCCGGCCAATGTCGTAGCCGATGACGACGGCGGTGATCAGCTCGCGGCCACTTACCGGTCGTTCAGACATCGACACTGCGGCCATGACCGCCGGCAGCACCACCGCGCCGGAATGGTCGCAGCCACCCGTGTCATCCAGTTCCAGTGCATGAGCGGCGACCCCATTGAGTATCGCCGCCTGCGCGGCCCCGATCCTCAGGTCAGTGCCCCAGACCAGGGTGTTACCGGTCTCACCGGCAAATACCTGGCGGGCTTGTTGCGCCACCGCGCTCTCGGCTCCGGCCAGGGTCGCGCCGAAGGTGTCGAGGATGTGCCGTTTGGCTTGCGCCACCAGCGCCGGTGGCAGGTCTTCAAATTGCGTATCGACGCAAAACCGCGCCAGTCGCTGCATGCGTTCGGTCATAGCAGGTAATCCCGATAATGGCGCTCATACACGGATGCCGGATGATCCTCGGCGACAGGCATCGCTGAATCCGCCCACCATTGCGCGACCTCGCCGGCCGTGGCGATCCAGACGTCATCGTGTTGCTGGATGCCTTGCAGCAATTCGCGCAACACGCCAATCCGCCCTGGCGTGGCAATGATTTCCGGGTGCAGGCGCAGCACGTAGCACAGGCCGAACCGGTGAAACCCGGCAAAGTCCATTTGCAGGTTGCCCAGAGTGTGACTGTAAGAGGCGATTCGCGATTGCGCTGGCGGCACGGCCGGGCTGAGGTTGAAGGCGAAATAGGGTTCGTCTTCCAGCTCATAGTGCAACGGCAACTCGATCACTTCGGGGGCCGTGGGATGCGCGAAGGGCAAATCATCGCCACGCCACGACGACGACCAGCGAATGCCGTGATCCCTCAAGGCTTCGATGAAGCCCGGCGCGCCGTTGCCAGCCGGAATGCGAAAGCCTGTAGGACGTACGCCGGTCAGTGCTTGCAAGGCGTCGCAGCCCTTGGCGATCTCGGCGTTTTGCTCGGCGAGGCTGAGAGTGTCGTAGTTCTGGTGGCGATAGCCCGCGCAGGCAATCTCATGTCCGCCGGCTTGAATGGATTGAAGGTGCTGTGGATTTTCCTCGGCGACGATGCCGGGAATGCACCAGCTGCTGCGCACCCCGAGCTCGGCGAACAGGTCGAGCAAACGCTCGACCCCGCGCTGGGTGCCGTAACGCCAGACCGACAGCGTCTTGTCGCGCCCGGCGACTTCCGGCGCCTGGGTCAGGATGCCGTGGATGTCGTTGTAATCGACGGTCAGGACCACGGCACAGCGGTAGCCTTTGGGCCAGACAGCGGAATCAGTCATGGTGATGCTCCTTCAGCCACCACTGGGCGACATCGCGGCAGGTGGCGAACCACACGTCATCGCGCTGGCGCATGTGTTCGAAGAGTTTTTCCAGCAGCAGGATGCGCCCCGGCTTGCCGGTGATCTTGGGGTGGAACAGGGTGGTCAGGCACAGCCCTTCATTCATGGCGCCGTCGTACTCGCGGCACCAGTTGTCCAGGGTCAGTGCGTAGCTGGCGGTGCGGTCCAGGCCGGAAGGGAAGTCCGGTGCGCGGGTGTAGGCGAGGGAGGCGTAGTCGTCCATTTCCCAGCGGCCGGGGATTTCCACCAGCGGAGTGTCGAAGCCCGGGACGTTGACCAGATACGGTCGGTCGTCGCCGCGCATGCTGCTCGAATAGGTCACGCCGGCTTCCACCAGCATGGCCGGGGTTTCTGCCCGCCAATCGCCGGATGGCGTGCGAAAGCCTTCGGCGCGGATGTTCAGGTGCTTCCAGAACACCTCGCGGGACAGCTTCATCACGTCCTTTTGCTGTTCCAGCGTCAGGGCGTAAAAGGATTCGTGTTTGTAGCCGTGGTACGCCACCTCATGCCCGCGCTCGACGATCGCCTGGCATTGTTTCGGCCAGTTTTCCACGACCCAGGCCGGGACGAAAAACGTCGTCGGAATCCGGAACTCGTCAAGCAGATCAAGCAGGCGCGGCAACGCTCGATAGGGTCCGTAACCGCCAAAGCCGAAATACTCGGGCTTGCGCCAGATCGAGCCATTGAGCATGGCATCGCCGGTGGGGCCGTCGAGGTCGAAGGCCAGGGCTAGACAGGCTGTGTGCTGGTCGGGCCAGGTGGGGGGTAGCGAGGAGGACATCGTTAGTGCTCCGACGATCTATAAACAATCACAAACCTTGTGGGAGCGGGCTTGCCCGCGATGGCGGACTCTCAGGTGACATCAATGTTGAATGTGATGGACCCTTCGCGGGCAAGCCCGCTCCCACAGGTATTGCATTTATCTCGACAGCTTATTTACCGGCGTTAACGGTCACGGTTTTGATCGCGCCCAGTTCCAGGTCCCATTTCTTCAGGATGGTCTGGTACGTGCCGTCGTCGATCATGCTTTGCAGCGCGACCTTCACGGCTTCACTCAACTCAGGCTTTTTCTTGCTCACGCCAAGGCCGGTGAACTGCTGCGAGATCGGCAGGCCAACGGTTTTGTACATGTCCTTTTCCTGAGTCTTCAGGTAAGGAAGGGTTTCGCTGCCTTGCATCGCGGCATCGATACGGCTCTGACGCAGTTGCGCACGGGCATCGGCCGAACCTTCGGTGCCGATCACATTGATCGCAGGCTTGCCGGCGGCTTCGCAGTTGGCCTTGCTCCACTCGGCGATTTCTGCCGGGAAGGTGGTGCGGCGGCTGGTGCCGACTTTCTTGCCGCACAGGTCAGTGATCTCGTTGAAGTCCTTGTTCTTTTGCAGCGTGTAGAACTGTGGACCGCTGGTGAAGTAGTCGACGAAGGTCACGCTGGCCTGACGCTCCGCGGTGTCGGTCATGCCCGACAGCACCATGTCCACGCGGTCGGTGGTCAGCGCATTGATCATTTGCTCGAAGCCGGTTTCCTGCCATTTGATCTTCACGCCCAGACGCTCGGCCAGGGCGTTGCCCAGGTCGTAATCGAGGCCGGTGAGGGTGTTGGTGGCCGGGTCCTTGAAATCCATTGGCGGGTAGTTCGGCATGATCGCGACGACGATCTCGCCCTTGGCCTTGATGCTGGCCGGCAATTCGGCGGCCATGGTGAAGCTGGAAGCCATCAGGCCTGCGAGTACTGCGGGGATAACGAAGTTCTTCATGGTCGTTCTCTTATGAGTGTTGTGAGCGCCAATGGGCGCTTAGGTTCGAACGGCAGAAATGAAGCTTTGGGTGCGTGGGTTTTGCGGACTTATTAGTATTTCTTCGGGGCTTCCAGCCTCCACGATCTGCCCGCCGTCCATGAACACCATGCGGTTGGAAACCTCACGGGCGAAGCCCAGTTCATGGGTGACGACGATCATGGTCATGCCGGTTTGCGCCAGATCGCGCATCACCGACAGCACCTCACCGACCAGTTCCGGGTCGAGTGCCGAAGTGGGTTCATCGAACAGCATCAGCTTGGGTCGCATGGCCAATGCGCGAGCAATGGCGACGCGTTGTTGCTGACCACCCGAGAGTTCGATCGGGTAGCTGTTGCGCTTGTCGGCCAGGCCGACGCGGGCGAGCAGTTCCACGGCTTCTTCGGTCGCCTCTTTGGGTGAACGCTTGAGCACCTGGCACGGCCCTTCGATGATGTTTTGCAGCACCGTCATGTGCGGGAACAGGTTGAAACGCTGGAACACCATGCCGGTGGCCAGCCGCTGACGGGCAATTTGCGATTCATTGAGTTCGTGCAGTTTGTTGCCGGCGATGCGGTAACCAACCAGTTCGCCGTCGACCCAAAGGCCGCCCTTGTCGATCTTTTCCAGCTGGTTGACGCAACGCAGCAAGGTGCTTTTGCCGGACCCGGACGGGCCGATGATGCACAGCACTTCGCCTTGCTCGACTTCGATGTTGATGTCTTTGAGCGCGTGGAACTGGTCGTAATATTTGTTCAGGCTCACGGCCTTGACGATGCTTCTCATGTTGGGCTCCTCAAGAACGCTTGCCGGCGCCGCGAGCGAAACGACGCTCCAGACGACTTTGACCGAAGGACAGCACGGTGACGGTGGCCAGGTACCAGATACCGGCGACGATCAGCAGCTCCATGACCCGGGCATTGGCGTAGTAGATGTTTTGCGCGTTGTAGAGCAGTTCCGAGTACTGGATGACGCTCGCCAGGGAGGTCATTTTCACCATGCCGATGAACTCGTTGCCGACCGGCGGAATGATGATCCGCATGGCTTGCGGCAGGATGATCCGGCGCAGCGCTTGCAAGCGCGGCATGCCGATCGACTTGGCCGCTTCGTACTGGCCGGTGTCGACCGAGAGCAGGCCGGCGCGCACCACTTCGGCGGTGTAGGCGCCCTGGTTGATGCTCAAGCCGAGGAGGGCGGCCACGAATGGCGTCATCAGGCTCACGGTGTCCATCTCGAACACGCCGGGAATGCCGATGGTGGGAAAGATCAGCGCCAGGTTGAACCACAACAGCAGTTGCAGGATCAGCGGTGTGCCGCGGAACAGCCAGGTGTAGGTCACTGCCACGTAGCGCAGGATCGGGTTGGCCGACATGCGCATGATCGCGGTGATGACCCCGAAGACAATGCCCAGCGCCATCGCCAGCACCGCCATGACGATGGTGTTGAGCAAGCCCCACATGATGGCCTGGGAGGTGAGGAACTGGCCGATGTATGACCATTCGATCTTGCCTTCGGCGAAGGCGCGCACCAGGCCGATGATCGCAATGACGATCAACGTGGCGAAAAAGATCCGCCCGTAGTAACGCCGTGGCACGTGATCGTACTGGGTGATATCGAACTGGTTTTCCGCCAGTTTGCGCTCCGACTGGAGTCGTTCTGCCTGAGTCTGGCTCATGTTGTTTCTCCGTAAGCGGGTGTTTCAGGTCCGACTCAATCCCTGTGGGAGCGAGCTTGCTCGCGATGGCGGCGGGTCAGTCGACATCTCTGTTGAATGTAATACCGCTATCGCGAGCAAGCTCGCTCCCACAGGTTTTGCGTACTGCTTTAGAGGCGGAACCCCTGATAGTTTTCGGTCCACGCTTGCTGGGCGGCGAGCGCGGTTTTCAGGCGGCCGATCTGTTCGCGAACCTGTTGCGGCGCTGTGCCGCCCCAACCACTGCGGGCAGCAATGGCAGCTTCCAGGGTCAGGCTGTCGCGCACCTCGGCGGTGAGGCGTGGATCGATCTCGGCCAGCAGCGCCGGGGACGCTTCCCACAATTCGAGGTCGTGTTTCTCACAGGCCTGGACCAGCGCGCCGGTGATTTCGTGAGCTTCCTTGAACGGCACGCCGCGCATGGCCAGCCAGTCGGCGACTTCGGTGGCGAGGGTGAAGCCCAATGGCGCCTGACGCCGCAGTTCTTCAACGTTGACCTTCATGGTCGCGACCATCCCGGCCATCGCCGGCAGCACCAGCAGCAGGGTGTCGACGCTGTCGAGCACGCCGTTCTTGTCTTCGCTCAAGTCGCGGTTGTACGACAGCGGCAGGGACTTGAGGGTCGACAGCAAACCGGTCAGATTGCCTATCAGTCGGCCGGCCTTGCCACGGGCCAGTTCGGCGATGTCCGGGTTCTTCTTCTGCGGCATGATCGAACTGCCGGTGGCGTAGGCATCGTCCAGCGCGACCCAACGGAACTGGCGCGACGACCACAGGCAAAACTCTTCGGCGAGGCGGGAGATGTTGATCCCGAGCATGCTGGCGATAAACAGGAATTCGGCGACGTGATCGCGGCTGGCCACGGCGTCGATGGAGTTTTCGCAGACGCCGCTGTAACCCATTTCCTTGGCCGACTGCTGCGGCAAGCGCGCGATGGCGGAGCCGGCCATCGCTGCGGCACCCAATGGCGACAAGGAAGTGCGCACGTCCCAGTCGACCAGGCGTTGCACGTCACGCAGCATCGATTGGGCGTGAGCCAGCAAGTGGTGAGCGAAGACGATGGGCTGTGCTTGTTGCAGGTGAGTGAAACCGGGGCAGATGCTTTCGATGTGTTGCTCGGCCTGCTCCACCAGGGCTTGCTGCAAGTCCAGCACTTCAACGGCCAGGGTGCGCACATGATCGCGCAGGAACAGGCGCAGGTCGTTGGCCGTCTGATCGTTGCGCGAGCGGCCGGCGCGCAGTTTGCCGCCCAGTGGGCCGAGGCGTTCAGTCAGCAGGCGTTCGATAAAGGTGTGGACGTCTTCGTCGTCCAGGGTCGGCGCGATGCTGCCGGCGCGAAAGTCATCGCCGATGCGTTGCAGGGCGTCGAGCATGGTCAGGGTTTCCTGCTCGCTCAACAGTCCGGCGCGTTGCAGTTCACGGGCATGCGCCTTGGAGCCGGCCAGGTCGTAAGGGGTGAGGCGAAAGTAGCGCTCGGGGCAACGGGACAGGGCCGCCAGGGCTTCGGACGGACCGCTTTTGAAGCGAGCACCCCAGAGACGGTCGGTGGTTTGAGACATTGTTGTTTTCCTCGTCGGTAAGCGAACTGAAATCGGTGTGCCAGGGCCTGAAATCGCGCCACGAATCAATCGGGCGTGATGGGGCCAAAGCAGGTTTCAAAAGGGGCAGTTGCGAAAGGGCGAGAACTGATCGAAGTGTCAGCTTTTAATGGTTCGAAATCAGTGAGTTGGCACTGAAGTTCGGAAATTATTAGCGGTTGCCAAGCCTGGTTTTCTGTGTTCATTATTATTGGCCAGCTATGTTTTTGTTGTTGGACACAGGTTGTTGAATAGCGCGCCAGAGGTAAATAAGCATTATGGAAACCCCACTTTCCAATTCCGGAAACCCGCCACCGAAAACGGTACATCGGGCACCGTTGGCCCTCAGTGGGCTGGATTTCAAATTGCTCAAAGTATTCAAGGCGGTGGTCGAAGCGGGGGGCTTTAGTGCGGCTCAGAACGAGCTGAATGTGGGGCTGGCAGCCATCAGCAAACAGATCTCCGACCTTGAAATTCGCATTGGCATGCGCTTGTGCACCCGAGGGCGGGAAGGGTTTCACCTGACCGAAGAAGGGCGTCTTGTGTACCAGGCGTCCATCGATCTATTTGCCTCGGTCGATAACTTTCGCGATCGGCTTAGTTCGGCACAAAATGAACTTATTGGTGACTTGGGTGTGGGGGTTATCGACAATACAATTTCCGACCCTAATTCACCGTTAGTTGCAGCGCTAAGGCACATTAATGAAACGTCGCCGAAAGTAAGGTTTCAACTTCAGGCTTCACAACTGGATGAAGTGGAACGAGGCGTTGTAGAAGGTCGGTTAGTGGCCGGTATTGTCCCGGTTTATCAGAAGCGCGAAGAGTTTGATTACTATGCGCTGTATGAAGAACGTTCGGAAGTTTACTGCGCGGTCGGTCACCCGTTGTTTTCGGTGCCGGACGCTGAAATCGGCAGCCAGGTGCTCAAGGATCACGAGTGTGTGAACCACCGCTACGCGATTCATCGCGACAAGCTGAATTTTGCTCACTACGACAGTTTTTCGGCGTCAGCCACTCAGGTGGAAGCCGTGGCGCTGTTGATCAAGACCGGGCGATTCGTCGGTTTTCTGCCTCAGCATTACGCCGCCTCGATGGTGGCTCAAGGGCTGCTTCGGGCGGTGCGTCCGGACCTGATAAGCCTCGTCACGCCGTTCAATTTGATCCTGCGCCACAACACCGTGCGCAGTCCGCTGGTTAAAGCGTTTGCGCAGGCGTTGGGGGTTGATCTGAAGGCGCCGGTTTGATGATAAGCCCCGATGAGCAGACAACGATTCCCGGGGCTTATTTTTGGCGGGTTTATGGTTTGAGCAAGTGCAGCAATATGAAGTCGTTTTTATCGAAACGCCCACTTAATGCCGGTTCCAAGTTGCCCAAGGCAGTGCCTTTCAAGGCGTTGTAATAGTGGCGGTCCATCATTAGCCACGCGGGCCCCTGAATACTCTCCAGTTCCTGTGCCGATTCGGTAAACACCGGTTGCAGGTCCTGTTCGATATTGACCATGAACTTGATCGCCTTGGCATCCTTGCCCATCCCGTGCATCACCAGCGGCGCTGGTTCTTTCTGTACGAGCGCGAAGGCGGCACGGCTAAAGGATTGGGTGTCATAAAGGCTGCGTTCGACCGGTTCGTATACCACGATGTAAACCGTCCACAATGCCAGCACCGCACACAACGCCAACACCTGTGCCTGCCATCGCGGTCTGAAAAATGTCGCCACGGCAATCGCTTGCAGCGCAACGAGAAAGATCAATATGCCGGTAATCGAAGGCAGTTCTTCGGGATAACGTCGATGGAGAACCAGCAATAGAACGCCCAACAGCACCGGCATCAGCAACCACACGGCTTGCATCAACCCGCGCAACCACGCAAACAACCGACCCTGTGCTACCTGAAAGGGATACGCCGCAATGATCGCCGCCATAGGCACCATCGGTAGCAGGTAGCGGGCTTTCTTCGCCTGGGGGATCGACAGCCCGACCATTACGATCAGCGCCGCTGCCGTGCAGTATTGCAACAAGCGCAGCTCGGGGCCCGCCTGACGTGGATTCGTCAGACAGACCGCAGCCAATGCCAGCAGAGCCAGCGGATAGGCAAGCGCGTAGTTGCCGAGCGAACTGGTGAAGTAATACAGCGAACCGCTGACGCCTTCGCTACCGTCCATGCGCCCCAGGAACTGCATGCGCACCACGTCATGCATGAAGTCCGGGCCGCCGATGGCTTCCGCCAACCACAACACGGCACCGACGCACACCGTCAGCAGAAGCGCCGCTAACAGGCCGAATCCGAACAGGCGCTGCCATTGCCGATTGAGCAGGAAATAGCTGCACAACATGCCGGTTGGCACCACCAGGCCGATCGGCCCACGAACGCCGAACCCCAAGAGCAGCAGGGTAAAGATCAGCAGCCAGCGACGTCGCGCGCCGAAATGATCGGCAGCGTAACCCAGATAAAACACAGCAAAAGCCACGGCGGCGAGGATCAGATCCTGGGATACCGCACGGGTTTCGGTGATGAAGGTACTCGTCAACAGCAGCATCGCGATGCTTAGCAGCGCCCAACGAGGGGAGTAGGGCGCCAGCAAACGGTACATCAGCGCGACGATCACCGCCGCCGCCAACGCGCTCGGCAACCAGGCTGTCAGGCTGTTGATGTGCCCAAAGGGCAACGACAGCAGCCAGATGAAGAGCGTTGAAACCGCCGAATAGTCAGCGTAGGGCTGGCCATAGGACGTCGGAAAAACCGTTGGCCCATGACGCAGCATCTCTTGGGCAAACAAAATGAACCGCGAATCAAAACCGATGACTGTCTGCTGATACACCCCTGCAATGAACAACAGCAGCGCCAGCAGCCCTAGAACCAGCGACTGCCGACGAACAGGAGGCGATAGGGCGGTCAAGCGACGCCTTGTTTAGCAGGCCACTGCTGCAGAGGAATCGGCAGTTTGCGCGACTCTCCACGGCCCATCGGGAAGTACATGAAACCACTGCGTGCCAGGCGTTCGGCATCGTAGAGATTGCGCCCGTCAAAGATTACCGGTGCATTCAACCGCTCCTGGATCAGATCGAAATCCGGAGCCTTGAACTGTTGCCACTCGGTACAGATGACCAGCGCGTCAGCACCGGACAGCACCGATTCCGGAGTACCCATCAGCATCAGCTTCGATTCGTTCGGGTACAGCTGCTGGGTCTCCTGCATGGCTTCCGGGTCGAACGCGCGCACGCTGGCGCCGGCGGCCCACAGCGATTCCAGGAGAACCCGGCTCGGCGCATCACGCATGTCGTCGGTGTTCGGTTTGAACGCCAGGCCCCATACGGCGAAGGTTTTGCCAGCCAGATCGCCCTTGTAAAAAGCGTTGATGCGATCGAACAGCTTGTTCTTTTGCCGTTCGTTGATGGCCTCCACCGCTTGCAGCAGATCGCTGGAGCAGTGCGCTTCTTTGGCGCTATGGATCAACGCGCGCATGTCTTTGGGGAAACACGAGCCGCCATAACCGCAGCCGGGGTAGATGAAGTGGTAACCGATGCGCGAGTCGGCGCCGATGCCCAGACGCACCGATTCGATGTCCGCACCGAGGTGCTCGGCCAGTTCGGCGATCTGGTTGATGAAGCTGATCTTGGTCGCCAGCATGCAGTTGGCGGCGTACTTGGTCAGCTCGGCGCTGCGCAGGTCCATGAACATGATGCGGTCGTGGTTGCGGTTGAACGGCGAGTAGAGGTCGCGCATTACGTCGCGCACTTCATCACGTTCACAGCCAACGATGATCCGGTCTGGCCGGCGGCAATCGGCAACCGCCGAGCCTTCTTTCAGAAACTCGGGGTTGGAGACGATATCGAACTGCAGCTTTCGGTCGATTTTGACCAGGCACTTGTCCATGTGTGCCCGCAACGCGTCGCCAGTGCCCACTGGTACAGTGGATTTTTCCACCAGAATCACCGGTTGCTCACGATGGCGCGCAACCGCTTCGCCTACCGAGAACACGTAGCTCAAGTCCGCCGATCCGTCCTCTTGGGACGGCGTGCCAACCGCGATAAACAGCACCTGACCATGCTGCACGGCGAGTTTTTCGTCGGTGGTGAAATGCAAGCGTTTGGCTTCCAGGCTTTCGCGAACGAGGGCAGCAAGCCCCGGTTCGAAAATGCTCACATGGCCTTGTTTCAGCAGTTCGACTTTCTTTGCGTCGATGTCCATGCAGACCACGTCGTGGCCAACCTCAGCCAGAACGGCTGCCTGCACCAGACCCACATAACCGCTTCCAAATACACTGATTTTCATGATGCACTCCTGAGTTCGGGCGCGCTAACTGGACGTGTGTTGATGGTGATGACCCCGAGCATGACCAAGGCCACCCCCAGAGTCTTAGAAAGACTGAATGTTTCGTTGAAAAACGGCAGGCTGGCGGCCAGCAGGTACACCAGCGCATAGCTGATGCTCAGCAGCGAATAGGCCCGGCCCAGCGGCAGATCACGCAGGGCGGCGAGCCAGCAGAGCATCGACATTGCATAGGCCACAATCGCGGTAAACACCACGGCGATGGCCAGTTTATCAAGGGGGGCGCTGAGCCAGGCATCGGGTGACGGCAGGTGCGTCATGCTCCAGCGCATGCCCAGCTGGGCCGCGCTCACGAGCAGCACGCTGCCCATGGCGAAGGTAATTCCACGGCGCCGGCTCATGCGTGTTGCCCCAGCAGAACGACACCACCAATGACCAGGGCTACACCCAGCCAGTGGCGACGGTCGATGGTTTCGTGAAAGACAAAACGTGCAACCAGAGTAATCAGCACGAAATTGATGCTCAGCATTGGATAGGCAATGCCGACTTCAAGGCGCTGCAGCACCAGCAACCAGACGAGCAGGCCAAATCCCAACGAGGCGAGTGCCAGCCAAAGCCAGGGCGAGCACAATTTCTCGCCCCAGCCAGACGGCTTGGAGCGCCAGCTCTCGACGGCGTACTTCTGGGCGATCTGGCCCAGACAGGTCAGCAGGCACGCGACCAGGAGCAGTAGCAGGCTCATGACGCACCTTGAGGGAAGATCAGAATGACCAGGTTGCCTTGTTCATAACGTTTGCCGTCTTTGGGCAAGAGCTCGATTTCTTGCAGTTCATCGTCACCCTTGACCCGCATCACCACGCCGACAGAACCGTTGCGACGCGCTTCGCGCATCCATTCTTGTACGCTGTCGGTGTCCACTCGTTGCTTCGAGCTATCAGGATAGGCAAGTCCGTATTTCAGCTCGCCTACCGTGTTGTACAACGCAACGTCGGGGCGTTTCAGGCGCCAGGCCAGGGCCGAAGCAGTGCCAAGATCGTTGCTCAACAATTTACCGGTCTGCGCCAGTTCGTCGACGTGATGCAGGATGAACTGGTCAGGCGTCTTGTTGGACACCACCGAATTGGGCAGCCCGGCGGGCAACAGTCCGATCAGCAGCAGGCTGCCGAATGCTGGTGCAGCCCAGCATTGCAGGGGGCGGAAGGCTTGCAGCAAGTTCGCCATGATCCAGCCGATCAGGCCGATGAATACCAATACCAGATTGTGCAATTCATGGTCGTACAGCGGCTTTTTCAGTTGCAGGTAGACCAGCGCGAGCAGGAGGGTCACGCCCAGGATCAGGTTGAGCAAACCGTTGAGTCCAATCGCCCGACCCTGTTCCAGCTTGAGCCGGTCAGCCAGCGCATTACCCAGCAGCAACGCCAATGGCAGCAGGCACGGCAGGATATAACTCGGCAGTTTTCCTTTGCTCAGGCTGAAAAACAGCAGCGGCATCAGCAGCCACAGCAACAGGAAGCCGATGTGAGCCTGCTTGCGGCTTTGCCACGCCTGCTTCAGCGCGGGAGGCAGTAACGCCACCCATGGCAAACTGAAACCGACCAGCAACGGCAGATAAAACCACCACGGCGCGTCATGCTGGGCATCGTCACCGGCAAAGCGGCGAATGTGTTCATGCCAGAAGAAGAATCGCCAGTAATCAGGTTCTTGCGCGTGCACCGCCAGGACCCACGGCAAGCTGACCGCAATGGCCACGGCAATCCCCAGCGGACCGTAGATCAGCAGCTCACGCCAACGTTTTTGCCAGATCATCCAGGGCAGGGCGACGAGCACCGGCAGCAACCAGGCGAGAAACCCCTTGGTCATGAAACCCATACCGCAGGCGAGTCCCAGCACCACCCAGCCGATCAAACGGCGTGTGCGGTCAGCGCTGTCCAGCGCAAACCACAACGCGACCAGACTCAGGTTGACCCAAAAGGTGAATTGAGGATCGAGATTGGCGTAACCGGCCTGAGCGGCGATCACCGTCAGACTCATGTACAGCAGCGCACAGGCAAAGCTCTTGCGCGGATCGTTCCACAGTCGACGGGCGACCAGGAAGCACAGCAATACGCTAAGGCCCATGCTCAGGGCCGAGGCGAAGCGCACACCAAACAGGTTCTGACCAAACAGCGCCTGGCTGGCGGCAATCATCCAGTAACCCGCTACCGGTTTTTCGAAATAGCGCAGGCTCATGAAATGCGGCGACACCCAGTTGCCACTCAGGAGCATGTCCTGGCTGATCTGGGCGTAGCGGGTTTCATCGGGAATCCATAAACCGTGGCTGCCTAATGGCAACAAGTAGGCCAGCAGGAAAATCACCAGCAACAGCGGTAATGCCAAGCGGTTACTCATGCGTGTTGCACTCCGAGCCAGCCTTCTCGGCCATCGAGATTGCCGCGCACGACACGGCCCGTTGGCAAGGTGGCAAGGGTCTCGGGCAACAGATTGCCCAAGGGTGTAAAACGAATGTCACGCTGGCGTGCATCGGCCAGCAATTGACGGAAATCGTTAGCCATCAGAATCCCTTCTACTTCGGCATGAATAGTGTAGACGTTGAGGTTCTCTGGTTTGAATCGATCGAGAATGAACGCGTTGAAATCCTTGGCGGCCACCACTGGGCCCACCACTTCATCGAAAGTCGGCAGGTCGACCGGGATTTGCGGGGCAGCCAAACCACCCTCGGCCAGGATCGGCCGAAACAGGTTTTGGCCACGACAGTCGCTGTTATAGCGAAAGCCGAACGCCTCTTTGGCCTCGATCACCCGTTCATCCGCACGCCAACCGGCAGCCGCCGAACACTCGACTTTTTGCCCGAGGATATCGCTGAGGGTATCCACGCCCATGCGGATCTGTTCGATCAGCTGCGCGTCGCTCCAGCGTCCGGCATTGGCCTGCCAGCCATGGTGATCCCAGGCGTGCAGGCCAACCTCGTGCCCGGCAGCCTGGGCCTGGCGCATCAAGTGACCGAGATCGCGGCCAATCGGTTTGCCAGGCCAGGCCGTACCGGCCAGCAAGATGTCCCAGCCATACAGGCCCGCGGCGTTGGAACGCAACATTTTCCAGAGAAATTGCGGGCGGATGAGGCGCCATAAATGGCGCCCCATGTTGTCCGGTCCGACACTGAAGAAAAACGTTGCCTTGACCTGCGCTTCATCGAGGATTTCAAGCAGACGAGGCACCCCCTCACGGGTGCCTCGGTAAGTGTCTACATCGATTCGAAGGCCTGCCTGCATCAGCGTGATTCTTCTTTGGAGGACTCCGAGATTTCAAGCATGGCCTCACGCAGGAAGAAGTCCAGTGTATTGCCGATGGTTTCGCTCATCTCTACGGTCGGCGTCCAGCCCAGCAGGCGCTTGGCGTTGGCGACGCTCGGTTTGCGGTGGGACACGTCCTGATAGCCGGTGCCGTAGAACGCTTTGCTTTCTACATCGCGGAAGCCGGCGAACGGCGGGAAGTTGTCGCGCAATGGGTGAGCTTCGAACTGACGCAGCAGCTCTTCGCCCAACTGACGAATGCTGGCTTCGTTGTCCGGGTTACCGATGTTGATGATCTGGCCGTTGCAGGCATCGTTATCGTTGTCGATGATCCGTGCCAGTGCTTCAACGCCGTCGGCGATGTCAGTAAAGCAGCGTTTTTGTTCACCGCCGTCGAACAAGCGGATCGGCGTGCCTTCCACCAGGTTCAGGATCAATTGAGTGATCGCACGCGAGCTGCCGATACGCGCCGAGTCCAGACGGTCCAGGCGTGGCCCCATCCAGTTGAACGGACGGAACAGGGTGAAGTTCAGGCCTTTCTGGCCATAGGCCCAGATGACCCGGTCAAGCAGTTGCTTGGAGACCGAGTAGATCCAGCGCTGCTTGTTGATCGGACCGACGATGAGGTTGGAGGTGTCTTCGTCGAAGTTCTGATCCTGGCACATGCCATAGACTTCGGAAGTCGACGGGAAGATCACGCGCTTGTTGTACTTGACGCAGTAACGAACCAGCTTCAGGTTCTCTTCGAAGTCGAGCTCGAACACGCGCAGCGGGTTACGGGTGTATTCGATCGGGGTGGCAATGGCCACCAGCGGCAGAACCACGTCGCACTTCTTGATGTGGTATTCGATCCACTCGGAGTGAATGCTGATGTCGCCTTCGACGAAGTGGAAGCGCGGGTGTTTACGCAGACGCTCGATGGCGTCCGAACCGATGTCCAGGCCGTACACTTCGTAGCGGTCGTCACGCAGCAGACGCTCGGACAAGTGATTGCCTATGAAGCCGTTCACACCGAGGATCAGTACTCGGGTGCGACGCGGGCCGCGGCCGGACTCGGCGCCGCGCAGCATGGAGCCGTCGACCAGGCCCAGTTCGTTGGACAGTTGCGGGCCACTCAGGTACAAGCCGGTTTCGTTGCGCTGGCCGGAGGTGATTACCAGCGAATCTTCGCCACACGCGATGCGCAGTGGATCGACGCTGATGACTCGTCCTGGTTTCTGACCTTCATTGCCCTTGGCGACTTCTGCGCTCCAGACAATCAGTTTGTGTTCGCCCACGTCGCAGAACGCGCCCGGGTAAGGTTGGGTGACAGCACGGACCAG
Organism: Pseudomonas sp. fls2-241-R2A-110; assembly: GCF_030209165.1. NCBI lineage: Bacteria > Pseudomonadati > Pseudomonadota > Gammaproteobacteria > Pseudomonadales > Pseudomonadaceae > Pseudomonas > Pseudomonas sp. fls2-241-R2A-110. Next base: position 204,306 of record NZ_JARVSN010000024.1, read on the forward strand.
GTTGAACAGTTCTTCAGCCGGGCGTTTCCATTCGATCTTGCCGTCGGCAGCGGTGCGGCGGCCGAACACGGTGGCTTTGGATTCGTCCTGCGGCGTTTCGACAGCTTTGCCGGCAAGCAGCTGAGGCAGGGTGTCGTGCAGCAGGTCGGAGGCGGCCTGGCGCAATTTTCCGTGCAGGGTCAGTGCGGTGTCGCTGCGCTCGATCGCAACTTTTTTCTGGACCAGGATTGCGCCAGCGTCGGCGCGCTTGACCATGCGGTGCAAGGTCACGCCGGTTTCGGTTTCACCATTGACCAGCACCCAGTTGGCCGGTGCGCGACCGCGATAGCGCGGCAGCAACGAACCGTGCAGGTTGAATGCGCCTTTGCTGGCCGTGGCCAACAGCGGTTCGCCCAACAGGTTGCGGTAGTAGAAAGAAAACAGATATTCAGGATTGAGTTTGCTGATGCGCTCGATCCACAGTGGATGGTTGGCGTCTTCCGGTGCATGCACCGGGATGCCTTTGCGCGCGCACAGTTGCGCTACAGAGCCGTAAAAGGCGTTTTCCTTCGGATCATCGGCATGGGTAAACACCGCGGCGATGTCGAAACCCGAGTCGAGCAAGGATTCGATGCCGGCACAGCCAATATCGTGATAGGCGAAGACAACAGCTTTTGCGCTCATGAGAGAACCTGATCTGAAGAAGTGGAAGTGAGGCCGTCAACAGTGACAACGGAAACTGGCGTGGCGGGTTGGCTACGCAGAACTTTTTCGATGAAGAAACGTGGACGTGCGCGTACATCGCTGTACATGCGGCCCAGGTATTCACCCAACAGCCCCATGCCGATAAATTGCCCGCCGGTGAATACGAACAACACCGCGAACAGCACGAACGTGCCGTGGCCTGCCCAGCTGGCGCCGAAGGCCAGGCGCAGGACAATCAGCGCAGTGGCAAACAGCACGCCGAGTGCCGCCATGGCGAAGCCGACAATGCTCAGCAGCCGCAACGGCGTGGTGGTCATGCACGTGATCAGGTCGAACATCAGGTTGATCAGACGCATCGGGCTGTACTTGGACTCGCCGTGCTCGCGCTCGGCGTGCATCACCAGGATTTCCGTGGTGTGCCGGGCGAAACTGTTGGCCAGAATCGGGATGAACGTGCTGCGCTCACGGCAGGCGAGCATGGCGTCGACGATGGTCCGACGATAGGCCCTCAGCATGCAGCCGTAGTCGCTCATTGCAACGCCGGTGGAGCGCTGCACGGCGAGGTTGATCAGCTTCGAAGGCCAGCGGCGCATGGCCGAATCCTGGCGATTGCTGCGGACCGTGGCGACGACGTCGTAACCGAGTTCGGCCTGGGCGACCAGGCGCGGAATTTCTTCCGGAGGGTTCTGCAGGTCGGCGTCGAGCGTGATGACTACGTCGCCTTTGCACTGTTCGAAACCGGCCATGATTGCGGCGTGCTGGCCGTAGTTGCGGTTGAGAATGACCGCGACCACCTTGCTGGACTCACGCTGGGCAGCTTCTTCAAGGATTTGTGCGGAGTCGTCGCGGCTACCGTCATCGACCAGGACGATTTCATAGTCATGGTTCAGTTGCTCGCATGCCGCTTCGGTGCGTCGCAGCAACTCCGGCAGGCTGTCTTGCTCGTTGTAGACCGGGATGACGATCGACACGCAATGGATCGGATACGGTTTCACAGGCGTGTGTCCAGTGTGTTTTCAATGGCATCGACGACACGGTTGACATCGTCGGTGGTCATGTCGGGGAATAACGGAATCGAGCACAGACGCGCCGAGTTCCATTCGGTGTTGGGGAGATAGATGTCAGGAAAGCGCTGACGGTAGTAGGTGTGCAAGTGCGTTGCGATGAAATGAATGCCGGTGCCGATGTTCTGCTCCTGCAAGGCCTTCATGAAGGCTTCGCGATCCAGACCGCAGCGCTCGGCGTCAATGCGCAGGATGAACAGGTGCCAGGCGTGTTGCTGCGGGTAGGTCGGCATGACCAACGGCAGTGCCTTGGAGCCTTCCAGACGTTTCAGGTAGGTCTGGGCCAGTTCTGTACGCTTGGCATTGATCTCGTCAAGGCGCTTGAGTTGTACCAGGGCAATGGCGGCGTTGATATCGGCCAGGTTGTATTTGAAACCCGGCTCAATCACTTGGGCTTGAGGTTTTCTGCCGTGGGTCAGGCGGTCGTAGGCATCAACGCCGAGGCCGTGAAACTTGAGCATGCGCACTCGATTGGCGAGGGCTTCATCGTCACTGACGAACATCGCGCCTTCGGCGCAGGTCATGTTCTTGATCGCGTGGAACGAGAAAATTGCGGTGCCTTGGGCGCCGACATGGCGACCTTTGTAGAGGGTGCCGGCTGCATGGGCGGCGTCTTCGATAACCGTAATGCCGTGCTTGTCGGCCAGCGCGTAAAGCGGGTCCAGATCAAATGCGGCACCCGCGTAATGCACCGGAATGATTGCCTTGGTGCGCGGGGTGATGGCCGCTTCGATGCTGGCCACGTCGCTCATCAGCGTGTCGCGGTCAACGTCGACGAATACGGGTGTGGCGCCCAGCAGGCAAATCATGTTGGCAGTGGACACCCAGGTCTGGGACGGTGTGATGACTTCATCCCCTGGACCGATTCCCAGCGCCAGCAACGTGATATGCATCGCGCCAGTGGCCGAGGAAAGTGCCACGGCGTGACGGCTGCCCACGTAATGAGCAAATTGCTCTTCCAGTTCCTGGTTTTTCGGCCCGGTCGTGATCCAGCCAGAGCGCAATACTTGCTCTACGGCGGCAATTTCTTCATCGCCGATACTCGGGCGGGAGAAGGGGAGAAAAGCCTGACTCATTGGCACCTCGGGGTTGAAAAAATTACGGACGTTCAGCGCTGATTCGTTGGATCCAACGAAAGCTTAGACTAAAAATCAGCGCTGCATCAATTACTTGTATCAGCATCGCGATGCGCGACCTCAATTGACTTTTGTCGTTTGTGTCGGCAGTTTGGGCGAGGAGCAGACTTTTTCCAGATCAATCAAGGTTATGCCAGATTTTGTGAAAGGAACATGAAAAGCCGGTCGAGTAATCGTTTATCTGGAAGTCATACAGGCACTGTTCAGCCTTACGCCGCTCATCCTGCTTCTTCGAAGAACATTCCCGCACAAGTGTCTCGCGTTAGATAAATATTGTTGCAACCCTTAGTTGTTTTGTTCAAGTGATTTCCAATCAAGGCCGTTACGTTTGACTGACTTACCTATCACCGATACCGCCGCTTCAAAAACCAACCCGATGACCGTCTACCTCGCCCGATTGGCGCCGTCCAGTCAGTTGACCATGCGCTACGTTTTGCAGGATGCAGCCGACCGTTTGGGGTTCGAGGACATGAATGTCGAGGAGATTCCCTGGCATCAGCTTCAACCTGACAATGTCATTGCGCTGGTGGCGGCATTGCGCGCGGACGGTTATGCGCCGAACACTTCCTCGCTCTACGTCAACGCAGTGCGTGGGGTGATGAACGAAGCGTGGCGCATGAGTCTGATCAGCCAGGAACACTTGCTGAAAATGCGTTCGGTCAAGGGCATCGCCGGTACGCGGTTGTCCCAGGGCCGCAACCTCAGGCGCTCGCTGATTCAAGAGCTCATGGCGGTTTGCGCGGCGGACCCACGTCCACAAGGGTTGAGAGACGCGGCGATCATCGGGATTTTGTATGGTTCGGGGATGCGCAAGTCCGAGTCGGTGAACCTCGACCTGTCACAGGTGGACTTCGCCGAACGCAGCTTGCGGGTCACGGCCAAGGGCAACAAGCAATTGATCAAATACGCGCCGGCCTGGGCCTTTGCCAAGTTGCAGGACTGGCTGGAGCTGCGCCGTTCGCTGCTCAAGGAAGGTGAAGTGGACGATCCGTTCCTGTTCAACCGAATCCGCCGTGGCAGTCACATCACTCGCGAGCGCATCACCAAACATGCGATCTATTACATCGCCCGGCAACGTGGTGCGCAGGTCGGCGTGAAAATCATGCCGCATGATTTCCGCCGTTCGTTCATTACCCGGGTGATCGAGGAGTTCGACCTGTCGATCGCGCAGAAACTTGCGCACCACAGCAACATCCAGACCACCGCCAACTACGATGTGCGTGACGACAACGAGCGGCGGCGGGCGGTGGACCGGTTCGATCTTTGACGGGGTGAAATCAGGACTCACCCAAAACGTGGGCGTGGCCAATCGTCGAGACGTGAACTGCACTGCCGGCGGGCGGTGCATACATGCCGGAGCTGCGCACCATCAAGGACCGGCCTGGCTGTTCGCCAGCCGTTGAAGGCTGCAATTCCACGGTCAAGGTGCAGGTGTTGCCGCTGAAATCCCGGTCGGTCACCACGGCGCGACACCCGGGACCTTCGGCAGGACTGGGCTGGATGCTGATCAGTTGCAGTTGCTCGGGGCGCAACATGATCTGCGCTGAGTTGTTGTTCCTGTGGTTGTTGACCGGTATGCGCCCCAGATCGCAATGGGCCCACCCGGCTTCGATTCTGGCGGGCATGACCACGGCATCACCGAGAAACAGCGCCGTCTGTTCATCGTCGGGATAACGGTAGAGGTCCAGCGGATGGCCTGACTGAACCAGGCGACCATCGCGCATGACCGCCAACTGATCGGCGAACGACAACGCTTCACTCTGGTCATGGGTGACCAGAATGGTGGTCACGCCGGCATCGCTCAGCAATCGCGCCACCATTTTGCGCATGGCGCCGCGAAGGCCGGTATCGAGTGCCGAGAACGGCTCGTCGAGCAGCATCAGGCGCGGCTGCTGCGCCAGGGCTCGTGCCAGCGCCACTCGCTGTTGTTGGCCGCCGGACAGTTCATGGGGCCAACGATTGGCCATTTTTGCGTCCAGGGCCACGCTGTCCATCAATTCGGCGATACGTTGCTGCTTTGCCTCACCTTTGGTGGACAGCCCAAAACCGATGTTGGCGGCCACGGTCATGTGCGGAAACAGGGCGCCATCCTGTGGGACATAGCCAATCAAACGCTGATGCGCCGGGACTTCGTGGGTCTCATCGACCAATATCTGACCGTTAAGCGAGAGGCTGCCGGTGTCCGGGAACTCGAAGCCGGCGATCATCCGCAACAGCGTGGTTTTACCGGAGCCGGAGGGGCCGACAATCACCGTTCGGCTGCCAGTCGGCACCGACAGACTGACGTTTTCCAAGGCCCGCTGGGAGCCGTAGAACTTGGAGATCGAATGGAGTTCAAGAGCGTTCATCGGCCAGCCGTTCGTTTGGATTGGTGATAGAGGAGTCCGGTCAACGGGAGCGACAGCAGGATCATCAGCAGGGCATAGGGCGCTGCGGCGACGTAGTCGATTTCACTGGTCAGCGCCCAGAAGCCAGTGGCCAGGGTGCGGGTACCATTGGGCGCGAGCAACAGGGTCGCGGTCAGCTCGTTGGTGATCGCCAGAAACACCAGCGCTGCACCGGCGGCTGCACCGGGGGCGGCCAGGCGCAGGGTGACCAGCCACAAGGCCTGCGCGGGCGAGCGGCCGAGGCTGCGCGCTATGTTTTCCAGTTCTACAGGTGCTTGCGCGATTCCTGCGCGCAAACTGACCAGGGCGCGCGGCAAGAACATCAGCAGGTACGCCAGCAGCACCGTGATGGTGGTCTGGTATATCGGTCGGGCGAAATGAATGGTCACGGTCACCAGGGCCAGTGCCACGACGATACCGGGCAACGAGCTGGTGATGTAGTTGCAGCTTTCCAGCAGGCGTTGCAGACGACCGGGAGAACGAATCGACAGCCACGCAATCGGGATGGCCGCGCAGGTGGTGAGCGCCGCGCCTGCGGCCCCCAGCAGCAGGGTTTGTTCAAGCGCGGGCATCAACTCGGCCAGGTTCCAGACCTGTGCGCCTCCCGCTATCAGCCATTTGCCCAACGTAATCAACGGAACACCGAGCGCCAGCACGCAGGTGCTGATTTGCAGCGTCAGCGCGAGAGCCGTCGATCCTGCGCCGAGGCGTACAACCCGTTGCTCACGCGCGCTGCCGGAGCCGACCCGGGCGTAACGCGCCGAGCCGCGAGCAGCCGATTCGGCGGTCAGCATCGCCAGGCAGCACAGGGCGAGCACACTGGCCAGCATGTGCGCGGCGGGACCGTTGAAGGTCGATTTGAACTGATCGAAGATCGCCGTGGTGAAGGTGTCAAAGCGGATCATCGCGTACAGACCGTATTCGGCCAGCAGGTGCAGGCCCACCAGCAAGGCGCCGCCACAGATGGCCAGACGCAGCTGCGGCAGCACCACGCGAATAAAGATCGCCCAAGGCTTGAGTCCCATCGATTCGGCCACGTCTTCGATGGCCGGGTCGAGCCGCCGCAACGTTGCGGCGACAGGCAAGTACAGAAACGGGAAATAGGCGATCACCGAGACCAGCACCCCGGCAAATAGCCCGTGTATCGGCGGCACCAGGCTGACCCATGCATAACTGTGCACGAAGGCCGGCACCGCCAGCGGGGCGGTCGCCAGCAACGACCAGGCACGTCGCCCCGGCAGGTTGGTGCGTTCCGTCAGCCAGGCCAGAGCCAGGCCAAGCGCAATGCACAGGGGAATCGTGATCACCACCAGCAACACGGTGTTGATCAGCAATTCGCCGACCCGTGGCCGAAACACCAGCGGCACCAGCGTTGTCCAGCCGGTCTGGATCGAGACCCCGATGACAAAGGCAATCGGCATCAGTGCCAGCAGCGAAACCAGCACCGACAAACCGATGACCCACGCGCCACCGCGACCTGCGAAGAGGCCGCGGGGGCGTCTGCGCAGGTTGTCGGGAATCGCCGCAGGTAAATTTGCGGGCAGTGTTTCAGGTATCAATTAGAGCAGCCCCGCTTGAGTCATCAGCTCCACGGCTTTTTTGCTGTCGAGTTTCGAAGCATCGACCGCTGGCGCATCGAGCTGTTGCAATGGCACCAGTTTTGGATTGGATTGCGCGTTTTTGCCCACGGCGTATTCAAACGAGTTGCCGGTTTTCAGGACGTTCTGGCCGTCTTTGCCGGTCACCCATTTCAGGAACGCCTGAGCTTGTTCCTTGTGCTGGCTGGAGGCCAGGACGCCGCCACCCGAAACGCTGACGAAGGCGCCCGGATCCTTGTGCTTGAAGTAGTGCAGGGCGGTGTTCTTGCTGTTCTCGCCCGTTTTGGCCTGATCGCCGAAGCTGTAGTAGTGATAGATCACGCCGCTGTCGACCTGTCCGGCGTTGACCGCCTTGAGCACGGCGCTGTTGCCGCGGTAGGCGGTGAAATTGGTTTTCATCGCCTTGAGCCATTCAAGCGTAGCCGCTTCGCCCTTGAGTTCCAGCACTGCCGCGACGATAGCCTGGAAGTCGGCACCAGCGGGTGATGCTCCCCAGCGACCTTTCCAGTTCGGGCCCGCAAGGTCCATCAGCGATTTTGGCAGCTCGGCTTCGGGCAGTTTGCTCGGGTTATAGACAAACACCGTGGAGCGCGCAGCGATACCGACCCATTTGCCGTGGGCCGGACGATAAGCTTCGCCGACCTGCTCGAGGGTAGACGGTGCAACCGGTGCAAAAAGCCCTGCGTTGTCGACCAGCACCATCGCCGGGGAGTTTTCGGTCAGGAACACGTCGGCAGGGGACGCGGCGCCTTCCTGCACGATCTGGTTACCCATCTCGGTGTCGTCGCCATTGCGCACGGTGACCTTGATCCCGGTTTCCTTGGTAAAACCGTCAATCCAGGCCTTGGTCAGGCTCTCGTGCTGAGCGTTATAGACCACAATGCCGTCGGTATCGGCGGCATATGCGTGGGCGGCGCTGATCAGCGCGGTGGCCAATAATGCTTTTTTCAGAAACGCGGGGACACGGGCGGTCATTCGGTAGCAGCTCCTGGCAATGGTCGTCATGCAAACAAGTCGCGTGTGTATCAATGCGAATCATTTGCAATTTTTGGATGGCTGCGAATGTAGAGGGGGAAATGAGAAAAAAACGTTAAAAAAACCGTTAATACATGTCATTTCCATTCAGATTAGCAGCGCTGCTGACCATTGTCCGGTGGATTAGCTACTGAATGCCAGGGATATAGGCAACGCTTTGGTCCTCCCGAGCATGAAACATACGTTCGCCGTTGGTGGGGGTGGTGGTGATGACATGATGATCCGAACCCAGGTAGTTCAACGGTAACGGATCGCCATTGCGGAACTGCGCGACGACAATAGTGCGCTGTGGATCCCAGTGTTGGCCGCTGGTGCGGTCCAGCCAGGCCATAAGCGCCTCGGTATTGCCATTGCGAGGAAAGTCCTGGTCTTCGCGCACGTAATAGAAGGGGGCGCCGCCGGTTTGCAAGTACATCGGCAATTTGTTGTCCACCTCGATCATCACCATGTTCCATTTATCCAAAGGCGCACGTTTGCTGGCCTCAAGCTTGACCGTTTCTGCGAATGCAATCACGCCACCGCCACCGTTGGTCCACGGATAGACGACACCGATCACCAACACCAACAACGCGGTGGCCACACCGAAGCCAATTTTCAACTTGCGAGTGAACCTGCCGGTCTCGTTGCGCTCAGCCATTCGGTGAGTGATCCACCACGCACCCAGCAATTGGGCGAAGGGCACCAAGGGCAATACGTAATAACTGCGTCGACTGCCACTGGCGGTGAAAAACAGCATCAACAGACCCAAGCCCCACACCAGCCAGCGGGTATTGGGTTCCATGCTGCGCCAATTGCGCAGCGCCACCCACAACCCCAGCAGCCAGCAAGGCGCCCAAGGCAAGGTGTAGACCGGGAGGTAAATCAGGTAGGTGTAAATCGGTCCGATGTGGTCGAAGGGCTGGAAAAACCGCACGACGTTTTCCCGCAACACCAGGCTCAGGCCGCTTTCGCCATAAGTCGGTGCGCCATAGATATGCGACAACATGAACGGCGTAATGTAGAACGCCCCGGCGATCACCAAGGCGGCGCACATCCGCAGATTGAGGTGGCGTTTCCAGCGACCGTCCTGCACGACATGCGGCAGCAACACCAGGCCCGGCAGAATGAACCCGATCAAGCCTTTGAGCAGTGAGGTCAGGGACAGCAACAGGAAAAAGCCCAGGTAGCGACTAAAACGCGTGTCATCCGGCCCGCGCCAATACCACCAGACTGCAGCCACTACACCGCACACGGTGAGGATGTCAGCCGTGGCGACGCGTGCCCAGAAGATGAAATAGAAGGTGGTCGCCAACATCCAGCCGGCAATCAGGCCGGTGCCTTTGCGAAAGAGCTGCTCGCCGATCAAGTACACCAGCCAGACGGTGAGCCACGCGGCAATGACCGAGGTCAGGCGCAATGACCAGTGGTTCAAGCCACCGATCAGCCACGCGGTCGCCGTGATCAGCCAGTAGGAGGGCAGTGGTTTGTCGTAATACGGGCCGCCCTTGAGGTACGGATCGAAATAGTCACCGCTCTGCAGCATCTGCAACGAGATGTTGGCCCATCGGGTTTCCGCCCCCCACAACTCCCGACCGCCCAACCCCAGTAACAGCATCAGCGCACACGCGCCCAGCAGGAGCGCCAATGCGCCCCTGTCAGTTGTCCAAAACTTCATGAAGGGTTTCCTTTAGGTGAAGCGCTGATGTGGCGTTAGCTGGTCAAGGTTGGCTTTGCGGGAAGATCAGGATCTCCAGGTTGCCGCGTTGATAGCGTTTGCCATCGATGGGCAACAGTTCGACCTCCTGCACTTCCTGGACGCTGTTGACCCGCATCACTACACCGACCGCACCTTTCTTGCGAGCTTCGGTCATCCATTGCCCCACATTGTCCATCGTCACTTTGCGCGATGCCATGGCGGGGTCGTCGAGACCGTATTTCAGCTCGCCGATAGTGTTGAATAGGTCGACCTGTGGCCGCTTGAGCCGCCACGACAAGGCCGATGCCGCGCCCAGGTCATTACTGAGCAGGGAGGATGTCTGGCTTAATGCGTCCAGGTGCTCGGCGATGAACTGGTCGGGCATCTTGCTATTGACAATCTGTGACGGCATCGCCGCCGGTAGCAACGCCACCAGCAACCAGAGTCCAAGGGCTGGCATGGCCCAGAACAACAGTGGACGCAGAACTTGCAAGGCGTTGGCGATGATCCAGCCGATCAATGCGAAGAACATCAGGGACAGACTGAACATCTCGGTGTTTGCGTAGATCTCTTTAGTGGCCTGCAGATACAGCAGCGCGATCAGGGCCACGGTAGCGATAACGACGTTGACCACGCCGTTGATGCGAATCAGCTTGCCTCGCTGCTGGCTCAGCATCTCCATGATTGCGTGCCCCATCAGCAAGGCCAGAGGCAACAGGCACGGCATGATGTAAGTCGGCAGTTTTCCGCTACTTGTACTGAAGAAGGCCAGTGGCAGGAGCATCCAGAGCAGCAGGAAGCCAATGACCGGTTGACGCTTGTTTTTCCAGCCGTCGATCAGTGTATTGGGCAGCAGTACCGCCCAAGGCAAGCTCGAAGCAAGCAGCAGCGGCAGGTAAAACCACCATGGTCGAGCGTGCTGGGCATTCTCGGCGGAGAACCGGCGGACGTGTTCGTTCCAGAAGAAAAACCGCCAGAAGTCAGGTTCCTGATGGTGAATGGCGAGCACCCACGGCAGGCTCACCAGCGTCGCCACGACTACCGCCAGTGGACCGTAACGCAACAGTTCACCCATCCGGCGCTGCCAGATCATGTAGGGCAGGGCGATCAACACCGGCAGCAGCCAGGCTAGAAAGCCTTTGGTCATGAAGCCCATGCCACAGGCAACGCCCAACAATGCCCAAGCCCCCAATTTACCTCGCGAAGACTGGCTATCGAGGGCAAACCACAAGGCTACAAGGCTCAAGTTGACCCAGAGCGTGAATTGCGGATCTAGGTTGGCGTACCCGGCTTGCCCCGCGATCAGGCCGAAACTCATGTAGAGCATTGCGCAGGCGAAACTCTTGCGCGGATCGTTCCAGAATCGCTGGGCAATCAAATACGCCAGCCAGATACTCAGCCCGGTGCTCACTGCCGAGGCAATACGTACGCCGAACAGGTTGTCGCCAAACACGGCCTGGCCGATGGCGATCATCCAGTAACCGGCAATGGGTTTTTCGAAGTAGCGAATACCCATGAAATGCGGAGAAATCCAGTTGCCGCTGAGGAGCATTTCCTGGCTGATCTGGGCATAGCGGGTTTCGTCGGGAATCCACAGGCCGTGGGTCAGCATCGGTAACAGGTAAAACATCACGAATGCCAACAGCAAGCCGGGCAACAGCCAGCGGTCAACCGGACTGGACGCACGGGAAATAGTGTTGGGCAGGGGGTTACGAGACGTCATTTTTCGTCCTTGGCGCTATACGCGAGAGCGCAATTTTAAAATTGAAAATAACTAAAAGCGTGAGGCTGCTGTAGTCGTTAAAGTTCGTTACTGGACGCTGCTGCCTTGCAGCAAGGATTTCCAGTCATCGGCCTTCACGATCCCAAGTATTTTAAGTTCCCCTTTCGCGTCAATGTGGACGAGCAAGGAACTGCCATATTCGCTTGTTGCCGCATGAGGGTAGCCTGTTTGTGCTTCAAAATCGCTGATGCAGCCACTGTGAGTGACCAGCACCAGATTATGGTTAGCACGTTTATGGGCCACGACATCGTTACGCAGGGGTTTGCCACAACTGGCGAGCCAGTCCTGAGCGATCGCATCTTTGCTGAACATGGCGTGCGCCGTTTGCGCCGTACGAGTGGCCGGGCTGCTTATCACATCGGCCTGATCCATGCCCAGCCGCGTGAAACCTTGGCCCACAGCGATGGCGGCATCGTTACCCACTTTGGTTATGCCGTCCGCCGGGCCGAAGCACGGGTTGCTGGAACGGTCACAGCGCTCGGCATGACGAACCAGCGCAACGACTTCGCCGGCTTGCCATTGCCGCAACAATTGAGATCGGTCTTCGGCGTTGGCACCGCCCAGATTGACTGGCGATCTTGACCAATAGGCAAAGCCTGAAACCAGTACAACCACTACGAGGGCTGCGCTGAGTGACGCCAGTTTTATTAACCGAGAAGTCATGAGTTCTTCGTTATGTAAGGTGGGAACGATGCGCCTAAAATTAAATCTGCTCAGGTAGCGGAGTAGTGAAACGAATGTGAAAAAATTGCAGAGATATTGCCGGAGCAACATTAATAAGTTGTTGCAAATTGTTATCTCCTACGTTGTTTAGGTAAAGCGGACGCGCACAAACGTGCGCACCGTCGAGTTTGAGAGTGATTTACTTGCAGCGGGCGGTTCAGGGTGACGCAGGGCAACCCCGCGAGGGGCCTTTGGCCGCTTGGCTGATGAGCGCGGTCAGGTGTTTCACGTTGTTCTGATGGGCGACCACCAAATCATCGATGCTTGGGCCTGAAGGGGTTTGCAAGGTACTGCGGCATGTCACCAGTGTGTTGTCGGTGTCGCCGGGATTGCGCAGGCGCCATTTGACGTCGATCAGCGCGTATTGGCCGGGTATCGAATCAAAGCGTTGAAAATCCACACGCAATGAGATTTTGTGCTGCAGATTGCTGTTGACCAGTTGATCCACCAGTGCGCTGCTCAATTCATCCGGCAGGCTCGCACCCCACCATTCGGTTTCAAGAATGACCAGCCCACTGCTGCCCTGACGGATGACGATCTGCGGGCGATCGACTTGCGGCGGCACGGTAATGCTTTCAATCACGACATCCGCAGCGTTGCCCCTGGCTGTTCCTCCTGGCTGTGCCGGAGTCAGGGTGTGAAAATGAATCGGATCACTGCGGCATGCGGCAAGCAGCAACAGCGCGGTGACCAAGGTGATTTTCAGCTTCAAAGCCATGGGTATTGCTCCTGTGGTCAGTTGCGCGGCGGCGCTTTCAGATCCATCGGCGCGGCGTTGTTGGGGCGCCCGCGAATCAGCGATTCCGGATGCCGCCCCAGGTAATCCGAGAGCTCACGCAAGGAGCGCGACATGCGTCCCAGTTCGTCCAGGGTCTGGGTCAACTGTTCTCGTTGCGGCGAATCCTCGGCCAAGGTCGAACTGGCTGATTGCAAGGTCTTGCTGACGTCGGCCAGGGTTGTTTGCACCCCGGGCAGGGTCTTGGCATTGAACTGCGCCAGGCCTTTACGCAATTCGACGAGGTTGCTGTCCAGGTTGCCGGCGATGCGTTCCACCGGCAGTTTGTTGAGCTTGTCGACCATGGCTTCCAGTTTTCCCTGGAGTTCTTCGAGGCTGCCAGGAACGGTCGGAATGATGACAGGGCGAGCACTTGGATCGAACACGACTTTTTCAGCCTTCGGATAGAAATCCAGCGCGATGTACAACTGACCGGTCAACAGGTTGCCGCTGCGTGCCTGTGCACGCAGGCCATTCTCGATAAAGGAGCCGATAAGCCGCACGCCACCGGCTTCGTCACTGGGGTCATGATTGTAGGCTTTGAGCAATTTTGTGTGTGCCTTACCCAGACGTTGCGGGTAGATCACGATGCCGACGTTGACCGGGAAGCTCTTTTTCTTCTCGTCGAAATCCAGATTGACTGAGACCACTTTGCCGATTTCCATCCCGAGGAATTCCACCGGCGCATCGACCTTCAGTCCACGCAGAGCCTGGTCGAAACGCAGGGACAGGAACTGCGGTTTGCCATTGGGAGGGGCGAGGGCGGTCTGCTGGTCCTCGAACAATTCGTAGGCGTACTCTTCAGGCGCGGGCTTGTCGTCGGGGTTGTAATCGGGTGCGCGAAACGCGATGCCACCCACCAGAATCGAGGACAACGACTCGGTCTTCACCGCAAAACCATTGGCGCCGACGCTGACATCAAAGCCGCTGGCGTTCCAGAATCGGGTGTTTTCGGTGACATAGGCGTCATTGGGCGCGTGGATGAATACGTCGATGTTCACGCCTTTGCCGTCAGGGTCCAGAGCGTAGGCGACGACCTGGCCGACCGGGATTTTGCGGTAGTACACCGGCGAGCCGATGTCCAGTGAACCAAGGTCCTCGGTGTGCAGGGTGAAACGCTTGCCCGGCTCGCCATAGGTAATGGGTGGCGGGTTTTCAATGCCCTTGAATTGCTTGGAGCGAGCGTTGGCCTGGCCAATGTCGGCGCCGATGTAATCACCGGAGAGCAGGGTATCGATGCCCGACACCCCGCCGGCCCCGATGCGCGGACGCACCACCCAGAATTGCGAGTCTGCGCGGGTAAAACTTTCCGCCTGTTTGGCCAGCTTGATTGTCGCGTTCACACTCTTCTGATCGTTGCTCAGTTCGACGTCCGAGACATGGCCGATCACCACGCTGCGGTATTTGACTTCAGTCTTGTTGGCGGTCAGGCCATCACCGGTCTTGAAGGTGACGGTGATGGTCGGGCCTTCCTGCAACAGGCTGTGGACCACCAGGGAAATCCCCACCAGTACCGCAACGATGGGCACGATCCAGACCAGTGAAACACTGAAACGACGAGTTTTTACGGGGGCTTGCCCGGGAGCTTGCGGCCCGTCAGTGGCTTGCGACTTCATCCATGTCCTCCTCATTCCGGTGGGTGTCCGACCGCTCGCTATCCCAGATCAGTCGAGGGTCGAAACTCATCGCCGACAGCATGGTGAACACCACCACCAGGCCAAAAAACAGAATGCCCGGGCGCGGCTCGATATCGGCCAGGGCTTGGAACTTGACCAGTGAGGCCACCAGCGCCACGACAATTACGTCGAGCATTGACCAATAACCGATGACCTCGACGAACCGGTACAGTTTTGAGCGCTCTTTGCGCGCCCAGTCGCTGTCGCGGTGCACCGTGACCAGCAGCAGCGTCAGTGCGACGAACTTGATCCCCGGCACCGCAATGCTGGCGATGAAGATGATCAGGGCGATGTCCCAGGCACCGGCTTCCCAGAACTCCAGTACACCGCTCATGATCGTGCTGTCGGCGCCATGGCCGACCATCTTGGTGTTCATTACCGGCAACAGATTGGCCGGCACGTAAAACGCCAGGGCCGTGAACATGTAGGCCCAGGTCCGGGCCAGCGAGTTGGTTTTGCGCCGGTGCAGTGGCGCGCCGCAACGCTCGCATTCGTGGGGCTCACCGGTCATGTCGCAGGCAATCCCGCAGGTGTGGCACAGGCACAGGTTGAGTTCGCTGGCGACCGGGGGCAAGTTCATAAGATGTCCCACAGCTCACGGATATCGCGACCGGCAATGCGGATCATCATCAGGCTGAGTATGGCGAGGGCAAACAGGCCGATACCCGGCAGTACATCGAGCAACCCGGCCAGCTTGATGACCGCGACCATCGCGCCCAAGAGGCACACCTCCAGCATGCTCCAGGGCCTGAGGGTTTCCAGCCAGCGCATGCAAAACCTGAAACCTGGCGAGCGTCGGGAGGCGAGGGCGTAGCCGAGCACCCAGATCAGTAGCACCAGCTGAAAAATCGGGGCGATGATCATCGCAATTGCCGCCACCATGGCGATGAACGTGATGGGGCCGAGGCTCAGGGCCAGTACCGAATCCCAGAGGGTTGCACTGTTTTTCAGACCCTTGAGGCTGATGTTCATGATTGGGTAGAAATTGGCGAAAATCCACAGCATCAGCGCGGTGAAGGTCAGCGCCAGGCGCTGCTCCACCGTCAAGCCGTTATAACGCTGAAGCACGCCGCCGCAGCGTATGCACAGGGTTTTTTGATGTTTGGCGAGCGTGACTTTTTCATACACGCTGTCGCAGTGCTCGCAAATGATCAGGTGGTTTGTCGTAGCCATAGGCCGTACTCGCCAGGACACAGGAAAGTCAGAGCACCTCCTCAATATAGAAGTGCCTAGCGATAGAGCAAATCGAAAGGCGTAAACGCCTGATGTTGATCGTTCCCACGCTCTGCGTGGGAATGCAGCCAGGGACGCTCCGCGTTCCAAAAAGCGGACGCAGAGCGTCCGGTGAGGCATTCCCACGCAGAGCGTGGGAACGATCATGGCCTTCAGCCAAGCAATTCGCGCAAGCGATACCAGAACATGCCGAGCGCCAGCAGTGGCGAGCGCAGCATTGGTCCACCGGGGAAGGTCATGTGCGGTATGGCGCTGAACACGTCGAAGCCCTGGCTGTGTCCAGCATGGATGGCTTCGCCCAAGAGCTTCGCGCACCAATGGGTCACGTTCAGCCCATGCCCGGAATATCCTTGGGCGTAGAACACGTTCGGGTGCTGTCGCAAGCGCCCGACCTGAGGAAAGCGATTGGCCGAGATGCCGATCTTGCCACCCCATTGGTAATCAATGCGCACATTGGCCAGTTGCGGGAAAACCTTGAGCATCTGTGGGCGCATGTAGGCGCTGATGTCCGCCGGATCGCGCCCGGAATAATGGCAGGCACCGCCGAACAGCAAGCGCCGATCCGCCGAGAGCCGGTAGTAATCGAGCCCGACTTTCTGGTCGCACAACGCCAGGTTCTGCGGGATCAACTGCGCCGCCACCTCTGGTCTCAAAGGTTCAGTGGCAATGATGTAGCTGCCTGCCGGGAGCACCTTGCCGCTGAGTGTCGGTTCGAGGTCTTCCAGGTGCGCATTGCACGCCAGCACCAGGCTGCCGGCGCGCACTGTGCCTGCGGCGCAACGAACCTGCACGGTGCTGCCATGAATAACCTCGAGCACCGGGCTCTGCTCGAAAATCTGCACACCCAGTGACTGCGCGAGCCGTGCTTCGCCAAGCACCAGGTTGAGTGGATGCAAATGACCGGAACCCATGTCGACCAACCCGCCGGCATACACGCCGGAATTCACCACCTGCTGACGGATCTGTTCTGGTCCGACCAACCGCGTTTCGTGGGCGTAACCCGAGTCGATCAAATCGGCCTGTTCCGCTTTGAAGGCCGCGAACTGCGCCGGGGTGTTGGCCAGTTCGCAAAAGCCCCAGCGCAGGTCGCAATCGATACCGTGATCGCGAATACGCTTGCCCACCAATTCCACCGACTCAATGCCCGCGCGTTCTAGATAGCGCACGCCTTCTTCGCCGACATAACGACTGAAGCCACTAACGTCATGCCCGATGCCGCGGATCAATTGCCCACCGTTGCGCCCACTGGCGCCCCAGCCGATGCGCCGGCCTTCCAGCACAATCACCGAGAGCCCGCGCTGTGCCAGTTCGATGGCGGTGTTGACCCCGGTAAAACCGCCGCCGATCACGCAGACATCGGCGAACAGATCCTCGATCAACGCAGGGAAGGGCGTCAGGTGATGGGCTGTCGCGGCGTAATAGGACTGTGCGTGTTCGTTGTTCATTTGTTGGACTTCACTTTGCTCCAGGAACGGGTCATCAATCGCATGATCGCCTGGGGCGGGGTGGTTGAAATGTAGAGTTTGTCGAGGACAGCCTGCGGCGGATACACCTCAGGGTTGTTCACCAACTCAGCGTCCATGAACGCCTTCGCGGGCGGGTTGGGGTTGGCGTAGCCGACCGAGGCGCTGACCTTGGCAATGACTGGCGGGTCCAGCAGGTAGTTGATAAAGGCATGGGCTTGTTTCGGATTGCTGGCATCGGCCGGAATCGCCAGCAGGTCAAACCACAGGTTGCTGCCTTCCTTTGGGATGGCGTAGGCGATGTTCACGCCGTTCTTGGCTTCCTTGGCGCGGTTGGCCGCCTGGAACACATCGCCCGAATAACCAAAGGCTACGCAGATGTCGCCGTTGGCCAGGTCCGACACGTACTTGGACGAATGGAAATAAGTGATGTAAGGCCGGATGCTCAACAGCTTGGCTTCGGCTTTTTTGTAGTCTTCAGGGTTCTCGCTACGCGGGTCCATGCCCATGTAATTGAGGATCGCCGGGAACACTTCATCGGCCGAGTCCATCATCGACACACCGCATTGGCTGAGCTTCTTGATGTTTTCAGGTTCGAACAGCACAGCCCAGGAGTCGATGTGATCAATGCCCAGCACTTGCTTGATCTTGTCGACGTTGTAGCCGATGCCGTTGGTGCCCCACAGGTACGGCACGGAATGCTCGTTACCCGGATCGTTTTTCTCCAGCAATGCCAGCAGCTTCGGGTCCAGGTTCTTGAAGTTCGGCAGCTGTGCGCGATCCAGCTTGAGGAACGCGCCGGCCTTCACCTGGCGGGCGAGGAAGTGGTTGGACGGAACCACCACGTCATACCCGGTGCGGCCGGCGAGCAGTTTGCCCTCCAGGGTTTCATTGGAATCGAATACGTCGTAGATCACCTTGATGCCGGTTTTGGCCTGGAAGTCGACGAGAGTGGTGTCGCCGATGTAATCGGTCCAGTTGTAGACACTGACGGTAGGCTGGGCCTGCGCAACCGCGCTGAACAGCAAGGTCAGCGCGACCGGAACCATGGATTTCAATAGACGCATTCGACACCTCTTTGAATTATTGGATTGTGATCGGTGTGATCGTTCCCACGCTCCGCGTGGGAATGCAGCCCGGGACGCTCTGCGTCCCATTGGAACGCGGAGCGTCCCTTGAGGCATTCCCACGCAGACGGTTCGACGCCTCGACGTGGGAACGATCAATGGGAAGGGGTTAAACGCTGAACAGCAGGAACTCGCGCTCCCAGGAGCTGATCACGCGCTTGAAGTTTTCGTGCTCGGCACGCTTGACCGCGACGTAACCCCTGACGAATTTGCTGCCCAGGTAACGCTCGATGGTTTCGCTTTCTTCCATCTGCGTCAGCGCGTCTTCGATGGTGATCGGCAAGCGCAGGTTGCGTCGTTCGTAGGCTCGACCTTGCACCGCCGCGCTCGGTTCAACGCCTTCGACCATGCCGATGTAGCCGCACAGCAGGCTGGCGGCAATCGCCAGATATGGGTTGGCGTCCGCGCCCGGCAATCGGTTCTCGACGCGCATGGCTTCAGGGCTTGAGGTAGGCACACGCAGGCCGACGGTGCGGTTCTCTTCGCCCCATTCGACGTTCACCGGCGCTGAAGTGTCCGGCAGGAAGCGGCGGAACGAGTTCACGTTCGGCGCAAACATCGGTAGTACTTTGGGGATGTATTTTTGCAGGCCGCCAATGTGGTGCAGAAACAGTTCGCTCATGTTGCCGTCGGCGTCGACGAAGATCGGCTTGCCCGTGGCAATGTCGACCACACTCTGGTGAATGTGCATGGCGCTACCGGGTTCATCGCCAATCGGTTTGGCCATGAACGTCGCCGCGACGTTGTGCTTGAGTGCCGCCTCACGCATGGTCCGCTTGAACACGGTGATCTGGTCGGCCAGGTCCAGCGCGTTGCCATGACGAAAGTTGATTTCCATCTGCGCCGGGCCGTCCTCATGGATCAGCGTGTCGAGGTCCAGGCCTTGCAGTTCGCACCAGTCGTAGACGTCTTCGAACAGCGGGTCGAATTCGTTGGCGGCATCGATTGAAAACGATTGGCGACCACTTTCAGCGCGCCCCGAACGGCCCATCGGTGCCTTGAGCGGCAAGTCCGGGTCTTCACAGCGCTGGGTCAGGTAGAACTCCATTTCCGGCGCGACAATCGGCCGCCAGCCTTTGTCGGTGTACAGCTGCAACACTTTCTTCAGCACGTTGCGTGGCGACAGTTCGATCGGGTTGCCGAACTTGTCGAAGGTGTCGTGGATCACGATTGCTGTCGGTTCGATGGCCCATGGAATTACGTACACCGCGTCGGCGTCCGGCTTGCAGACCATGTCGATGTCGGCAGGGTCCAGCAGGTCGTAGTAAATGTCGTCGTCGACAAAGTCCCCGGTTACCGTTTGCAACAGCACACTTTCCGGCAGGCGCATGCCTCGCTCATGCAGGAACTTGTTGGTGGGTGCGATTTTGCCGCGAGCAATGCCGGTCAAGTCGCTGACCACACACTCGACTTCGGTAATCTTGTGATCTTTCAGCCACGTGAACAGCTGATCGAAGGGGACATTCATAAAGACCTCGTTATTGGTTTTATTAACGTCGGGGAGGGCGGCTTCATCCACCACACACTTCCCCTGTGACGCGTTGACGACTATCTTGGGCGAGCCTTGTCGTTCTATCTATCCACTTTAAGCCACACCAAAACGCACCAAACGAGTGCGTAAGGTCATCCCATGTCAGCGTCCAGTCCGTTACAGGTTCAAGCGTTCAATACCGATGATGTCGCCGCGCAAATCCGTGCCACACCGGGTTGGGTGCAGCACTATCAACAGATGTCACCGGGGCATTTCGCCGGGCGCGTGCGCTACCTGGACCTGCAAGGCGTGGAGATTTACGAAGAACAGATGAACACCCGGGTCGAGCAGAATTTCAGTGCGCCGCAGGGGGCGTTGGCGTTTTGTTTCGATCGCAGCGACAACGCGCTGTACGTGTTGAATGGCGAAAGCCGCAACATCTGGATCACCCCGGAGAACTATCAGGAAATCGCCGTGGTGTTCGGCCCCGAGTTCGTCCAGCGCCACGGTTTGAACATCGCGCGGCTGGAAGGCTTGTTCATGTCGCCGCTCAACTGCGGGCAGAACGCCTTGTTCAGCCGCTGGTTGAGCGGCACCTTGACCCGGCTGGCAGAGACGCTCGATCCACCGAGCAAGGAAGCGCTGACCCAGCAGTTGCTGGAGGATTGCCTCTACATCCTCGATAACGCTTGTGTGTGCCTGGACCGCGGTGGCCTGCAGCGGCGCACCGAAGAGCGCACGATCATGAAACGCATCGGTGAGTGGGCGGCTGATTCACCGGAAGAAACCCTCAACTTGCTGGAACTGTCCCAGGTGGCCGGGGTGTCCCTGCGTCAATTGCAGCATGCGTTCAAGGCCTTCACCGCCATGACCCCGACCCATTGGCTGCGCCTGCGCCGACTGAACAGCGCGCACCGCGAATTGCTGGCCCGAACCCCGAATGAGACGACTGTCGCCGAAGTGGCGATGAACTGGTCGTTCTGGCATTTGGGACGGTTTTCCAGCAGTTACCGGGCGCTGTTCAAGGAACTGCCGAGCGAAACGCTGAAACGCGCAGGGCCGAAAAGAACCCCGGTTTAAGGTCGGCATTGCCTGGCGTCCAGTCAGGTCACTGGCGCCGGTTTCGCCAGCTCAATACCCGCTGCCCCCAATCGCTTGAGAATTTCAAACAGCAGATCGCTTTTGGTTATGCCGACGATTCTCGGGCTGCTGACGTAACCGGTGACCGTCAACGTGATGCCGTCGGGAGTCAGTTTGCTGAAGCGTACAAACGGCGCCGGTTTTTCCAGGATGGTTTCGTGTTCCTGATAGGTGTCGTGCAGCAGGGTTTTCACTTGTTCAGGGTCAATGTCCAGCGGGAATACCAGTTCGAGTGTCGCGACCCCTTGGGCACTGCCGCCAAGGGTGACGTTGCGCAGGTTCTGCGAAATCAATTGTGAGTTGGGGACGATGACGATCGAGCGGTCACTGAGTTGTATTTCGGTGGCCCTGACGTTGATGCGCCGAATGTCGCCTTCGACGCCGCTGATGCTGATCAGGTCGCCCACCTTGACCGGTCGCTCGGTCAGGAGAATCAGGCCAGAGACGAAATTCTTGACGATTTCCTGCAAGCCGAAACCGATGCCCACGGACAAGGCGCTGACGATCCACGCCAGGTTGGTCCATTTGATGCCCAGTGATGACAGGGTCATCAGAATCACCAAGGCATAACCGATGTTGGAAAACAGTGTGCTCAGCGAGGCGCACATGCCGGGGTCCATGTCGGTCTTGGGCAGGAGTTCGTCATCCAGCCATCGGCGCAGTGAGCGAATCAGGTAGATACCGATCAACAGGGCCAGTACGGCTTTCAACAGGTGGTCAGGGATGATGTTCAGTTTGCGCAAGCCGTCGCCGCCGAGGATGGCGAACGTTTGGGTAAACAGTTGCCCGAGTGTGGTACCGACCCCGCCCACAAACAGTGAAATCACCGCCAATAAAATTAACGTGGCACGCCCCACGCCGGACAAAATGATCGAGACTTGCTCAAGGCGCACATCGCCGATACCGAGCAATTGCTTGAACGCCTTGCCGCTGGGGCTCTTGGGTGAAAACAGGTACTCACAGCTGTCTCTGAACACCTGCGTCAACAAGTAGAACCCGCACAGGATGATGAATCCCCAGACCAGTTGATAAGTGATGAACCTTGCCAGGGAGACATAGCCGATCAGCAGCGCAAGCAGCGCCACCACAATCACGACGGCGGCGAACGAGTAAATCAGGCCGGCCAGGGTGGTGCTCGATTCGGG
The DNA here is from genome assembly GCF_030209165.1 of Pseudomonas sp. fls2-241-R2A-110. Taxonomy (NCBI): domain Bacteria; kingdom Pseudomonadati; phylum Pseudomonadota; class Gammaproteobacteria; order Pseudomonadales; family Pseudomonadaceae; genus Pseudomonas; species Pseudomonas sp. fls2-241-R2A-110. Next base: position 226,421 of record NZ_JARVSN010000024.1, read on the forward strand.
CGCCTCACCGCTGTCCACCACGGCTCTTCGGACTTGGCTGGCACGCCGGAACAAGGCACCGATAATCAGTGTGACCAGGAGCGAAATCAGTCCCCGGCCAAAGAGGATGGCCGGTGCGCTCATGCCGGTGACATTGGTGATTTGTGCCAGGCCCACCAGAATCAGCAGCGTGACGGACAACAGTCTGGGGTAGGGCTGGATCGCCAGCGCAACCGGGTCGGCGATGGCGGGCAGGCGCCAGGACGGATGCCGGGTCGACAGCAGCGCCCGGCTCAAACCGGTGATCAGGATGCAGACATAGATGACTTTTTCGAATTCATCGGCAAAGTTCTGAATCACGGGCGACAGCGGCAAGTCTCGCGTGAGCGCATAAAACAGCAGTTGCACCGCACCGGCGGTGGTCAACACTGTGGCCACGACAGAAGCCAGTGCGAGGGAACTTCGGCGCAAACGACCTTCGGGCATTCGATGAATGCACATCCAGGTCAGCCCGCGTTCGGCGATTCTTCGGCCCCAGGACCAAAGGGCCGCCGCCAGCAAAATCAGGGTGATGCCAGACAGTCGATTGCCGGGCTGCCAGGCAGCCTGGAGCGCACTGCCGGCCTGCTGGATGAATTCTGCAAAACGCTGGCGGTCCTCCGGCAGCGGATTGAAAAACGGTGCCCAGAACCCCGGCGACAGGATGCTGCCGCTGCGCAGCGTGACTTCGGTTTCCAGAATGCTGCGCCGGATGCCGGCAATTTGAATGATCAGGTCGGCAGCGTTGCTTCTCAGCGCCGCCAGGGTTTTCAAATTGAAATCGACTTTGGCCTTTTGCTCGGACAGATAGGCACTTTGCGTTGCAATGTCCGATTTTTCTGGCGTGATATCGCCCTGCGACACCGGGCCCAGCACATCAAGTTGGGCTTGTAGCTGCTTCTGTTCGGGCAGCAGGGAAGACTGCAGGGTGTCCACATCCTTAATAAACAACTGCACGGTGTCCTGCAGGCCGACCATCTGTGTGAGGTTATTGGCCTGCGATATTTGCTGCTTGATCCGGTCGAGGCGGGCTTGCAGCGCTTGCAGATCACTCTGGGAGATCGCAGCGGACGAAGTGCCTAAAACAGCCGATGGAGGCAGCAGCTCGGCGGCCGACAGCCAGGTGGCACTCGGTCCAAGCAGCGTGAGCACGACGAAAATGACTGCCTTCAATGCCTTGCGCATAGGAGTGCCCGGCTCTGTTATTGGTCGCTTAACCTATGAGGTTAGGCCATCACGCCAAAACGATCGAAAAGAATCATGGACAGGCGCCTTCAGGGCCATTGCGCGAGGGGAACGAACGGTGTGTGATCTACACTCCTTTTTGCTCAATAAGTCGGTGATCTGTCTTGAACTGCCAAACCACCCGGTGTACTTGCAGGGTAACGGACTGCGTTGGAGATCTTTATGAGTAAGGTGTGGTTTATCAGTCTGTGCGCTGTATTGGCCGTTTCATGCCCCCAGGCCTGGGCCGAAACCGTCGTGCCGATGAAGGGACAGGACTCGCAACAAACCCAGCTCGATGTCGATGATTGCCATGACGTGGCGCTCAGTCAGAGCCCAACGCCGCCGCCCTCGGGCACCGTTGCGCCTGAGACCCACGGGCGTCAGCATGATGAATTTTATGAAGGCGACCAGGACGAAGCGAAGATGGCCTATGTCAATTGCCTGCAGGCAAGGGGTTATCAGGTCAATCCTTGAGTTTTCTCCCGCCGTGCCACAAGCAGATGAACCATCAGGCAGGCATACAGCGTCACGAGCAGGAACAACCCCATGCGCACGGCAAACGCCGTGTACACGTCCTTGCCGGCGACACTGTCCTGCACCGACTGGCCCAACAGGATAATCAGCGTGATCAGGGTGTTGAGCCAGAACCCGGGGGTGAATCGCGTCGGGCTCAGGGCATACAGTTTGCGCGCCAGCACCAGGGCGAACAGCAGCATCCACAGAAAGAACATCCACAGGTGCACAAACAGACTCAGGGCGCTCCAGAACAGAATCGCCAGCAGGCCCGCGTACAAGGTTGAACCGACGAGTTCACGGCCGGCGTTGCGGGCGTTAGTCGTGGAGCTTTGCTGGCCGAGGCTGACGGCCTTGAGGATGATGGGCAAGTAACCTGCCGGGTCGATCAGCGCCAAGAGGAATGCCGGTAGCACGATCAGTGTGGCTCGTAGCGCAACCCTGCTGACTTCTTCGTCGGGCAGGGGCGCGGCGGGCGGCGGCGAAGGGGCATTCGGCGGGTCCGGGAATAATCCGTGACTGATCGCCACGACCAACACTGCAAGGAGCAAGCCCTTGACCAGAGCCCCGATGACCATCGCCGCCAGGTCGAATTCAGCGACGCCTGCCGAGGAGATCATGGTCAGGCCGATCACCAGAAAGGTCACGATCAGCGGATTGCCGCCGCGCAGGCCAAAACGAAAGACCAGGAACAGACTCACACCGATCACCAGCACCCCGCTGACAGGGTAATAACGCAGTATCGGAATCAATAGCAGGCCGACACTGGTGGTTAGCATCGCGACCAAGGCAAGCACCACGGCCGCCTTGAACGGCAGCGGCCGATTGACCGAGGCCAGCAGGATCAGGCACAACACCGGCGCTAAAAAGGGAATCGGCAACGCCAGGCCGAAACTGGCGGCCAGGCACAGCGCCGTGCCCGTGGCCAGGCGCAGCGCGCGTTGTTCGCGCGGTGTGCGCTTAATAGGCATAGCTCAGCCAGCTCATGAACCCCACAAACAATCGGCCAAGCGGATTCAACGGATTGCCGTCGGTGGGGAAGGCCATGACTTCCGCCTGCCCGCCGGCACGGATGGCTCGGTTGTCGCGCAGCGTGGCGAGTGACGCTGGGGAGAACTGGATGATCACCGGAAAGCGCTGTGCCGGCCGCAACCAGTCGCGACTGTTTTGCACGCTGGGCAACGTCCCCGGCTGGGTTGGCTGCCCGACGCTGACGCCGTACCCGACACTGCGCACCTGGCCTTCGAAAATTTCGCCCGGCAGCGCGTCCAGCACGATGGCGACTGGCGTCTCGGGCTTGATCAGGCCCAGGTTGTTTTCGGTCATGTCCGCGCTGATCCATACATCGTGGATGGCAATCAAGGTCATGACCGGGCTACCGGCCGCGGCGAATTGCCCGGCGTCGGTGCGCAGGTCGGTGATCAGCCCCGCCGAGCGCGCACGGATCTGCGTGTTGGACAAATCCAGTTCGGCTTTGGACAGCGCCGTGGCAGCGCTGCGCAGCAGGGCGTTGGTTTCCTCGCTGCCGCCTTCCTGCTCGCGCGCACGCTGGACTTCGGCACGAGCGGCGGCGACCTGGCTGACCGCCTGTTCACGGTTGGCACGGGACACTTCAAGCACGCGTACGGAAATGGTGCCGGGGTCTTCGCGATACAAGCCTTCGAGACGCTGATTGTCTTGCCTGGCCTTGAGTTCGTTGGCCTGGGCGGCCCGCAAGTTGGCTTGTGCCGAGGCAATGCCGGCGGTGCTGGCGCCGACCTGTCGGCGTGTCGATTCCAGGTCTGCGCGTGCCCGGTCGACGGCAATCTGATACGGCTGCGGATCGACCTCGAAGAGCACGTCACCGGCCTTGACGTCCTGATTGTTGCGCACGTTGACGCGGATCACCCGCCCGGCAACTTCAGACGCGACCGGAATGACGAACGCTCCCACCCGCGCCTGTTGGGTGTAGGGCGTGAAGCGGTCGGCCAGCAGGTACCACGTCAGGCTCAGGACAATCAGCAGCAACACCCATTTGATGCCTTTTTTCGCCGGGTCGGGCGCGGGCGCTTCGGGAACGGTCTGCGCGGCTTCGCTCATGGTTGTTTTACCTTGTCGGGCAGAGGGGAGCCGGCTTCGTGCAACAGGTCGCCCCAGTCGGTGCGTTGTTCCATCTGCTGGCGGGTGGCCGGATCGATGATTGGCTGGGCGCTGTACCACCCGCCGCCCAGGGATTTGTAGAGGGCAATCAGATTGCTCACGGCGTTGCTGCGAGCGACCAGGTAGTTGTCCTGCTGCTCGAGCAGCGCGCGTTGCGCGTCCAGGACCCGCTGGAAATCCGAATAACCTTCGCGGTACTGGACGCTGGCGAGCACCAGCGAACGCTTGGCGGTCACTTCAGCTTGCGCGAGGATTTGTTCGCCTTCCAGCGACTTGATCACCCCATAGGCGGCATCGTCGGCCTCCCGCGCGGCCTGACGGACTTTGTCGCGATAGGCCTCGATCAGCTGCTGCAGGCGCGCATCCTGAACGCGCACGTTGTTGCTGATCCTGCCGTAATCGAACACGTTCCAGCTCAGACTGGGGCCGCCGATCAGGTCCAGGCTCCTGGACGTGCCCTTGAGCGTATCGGCCGACCAGACAATGCTGCCCAGCAAGGTCAGCGACGGATAGAAATCGCTTTCGGCGACACCGATCAGAGCCGACTGTGCGGCGACGTTCAGCTCGGCGGCGCGTACGTCGGGCCGACGCAGCAGCAAATTGGCCGGTATGTCCTGCAGCACGGCGCGGTCGACCAGCGGGATCAATCCTGGGTTTTCCGCCAGCTGCGGCAAGGCGCCGGGCGGTTGCCCGATCAGTACGGACAAAGCGTTGCGGGTTCGCTGGATCTGATCTTCGAGCGTCGGCAAGGTGCTGAGGGTGCCCAGGTATTGGGTCTTGGCCTGTTGCAGGTCCAGCTCGGCACTCTGGCCACTTTTGAACAGTTTTTCGGTGATGTCGACGTTGCGCAGTTGCTGTTTGGCGTTTTCCCGGGCGACGCGCAGCCGCGCCTCGGAAGTGCGCAACGAAAAGTAGCTGTCCGCAACCTGGGCGCGCAGCAACACGAGCACGTCTTCGTAGTTGGCTTGTGCGGCAAAATAGCTGGCATCCGATGACTCGATCGCTCGACTGAAGCGCCCCCAGAAATCCAGCTCCCAGCCGATGTCGAACCCGGCACTGTATTGCCAGAAATGACTGTCCTGCGGATTGTTGCCGCCCGATTGTCGGCGGTTGACGTACAAACTGTCGGCGCTGGCTTGTTGTAGTTGCGGGTACAAGGTGCTTTGAGCAATGCCCAGTTGGGCGCGCGCTTCAACCACGCGCAGGCCGGCGATTTTCAGGTCTGAGTTATGGGCATCGGCCTCAGCGATCAAACGGTCCAGGACCGGGTCGTTGAAGACGCTCCACCATTGCCGCAGGTCCGGCGTCAGCGCGCGCTGGCTGGCGTGGGCAAGGGCAGGGGTGTCCCAGTGTTTGATCCACGCCTCTGCGGGAGACTGGAAGTCGGGTCCCACCCGTACGCAGCCGCTCAGCCCCAGCAAGCCCAGCAACATGAGGTGGCCCGGCCTCATCAGCAGGGATCGACGTGGAGGCATTCCGTAGGTTCCAGCCAGGGACGATCACTGGAGCATAGCCGCCCAATCGCGCCATCGGCGGCCAAGCTTTTCAAGCGCCCTCAAACCTTCAGCGATCATTGAACGGCACGACGATAAAAGGCAGCCTCCAAGGTCACGTTGAATGCAGGGCGCTCTACGGCGAAATGATCCCGTGATCGATGGCGTATTTGACCAGCGCGGCGGGTTTGTCGATGTTGAGTTTGCGCCGGATGCTCAGACGGTGGGTTTCCACCGTGCGCACGCTGATGTCGAGTTCACGGGCCATTTCCTTGTTGTTCAAGCCCTGAGCCATTTTGTACAGCACCTGGCTCTCGCGCGGCGTCAGCTCGTTGTCGGTGCCTTTATCGGCAATCAGCCGCTGGGCGATTTCGGCGCTGTAAAACGTGCCGCCACTGGCAATGGCTTCGATCGCCGCAATGATTTCCCGCGACGGCGAGTTCTTCAGCACATAGCCACTGGCGCCGGCGCGAACGGATTCACTCACGTATTCATAATTGTCGTACATGCTCAGCACCAGCACTTTGAGCGACGGGTACTGACTGCGTAACAGGCGCGTCAGCTCGAGCCCGTTCATGTCCCGCAGGCTGATGTCGACCAGCAACAGGTCTGGCTGGCAACGTCCGACCATCTCGATGGCATCGGCGCCACTTTCGGCTTCGCCCACCACCTCCAGCGGCGCCATGACCGCGAGCAGGGCTTTGATCCCATCGCGGACCAGGGCGTGATCGTCGACCAGAGCGACGCGGATCGGGCAGGGCAGGTTCATTGCGGTCATTCACTCTTGTTGTAGTGGGGTGTTTCAGTGTTTTGAACCGGGTGCTTTCATTGGCAGCAGCACGTCCAGCTCACTTCTTCCGGGTAGCGAGACCAGGTCGAAACGCCCGCCAAAATGTTCGACGCGCTCACGGATATTACGCAACCCGATGCCTGCATGGCGACGCTCGACCTGAGCCACGTTGAAACCGACGCCGTCATCGACCACGGTCAGCCGTACGGAATCCGCCGAACCGTGCAGGGTAATGGAGACGTTTCTAGCCTGGGCATGGCGTTCTATATTGGTCAGGCCTTCTTGCACGATCCGAAACAGAGAGACCGCCGCGCCATCGACCAGATCACAGTCGAATTCATTATCGTCGTAGGTCACTTTCAGACCGCTGCGTTGCTCGAACTCCGTGGCGAGTTGGCCGATGGCGGCCGGCAGACCCAGGGTGTCGAGCAACGAGGAGCGCAAATCGTGAGAGAGGCTGCGAACCTCGCCAATCGCGTCCCCAAGGCGCTGCGTGGCCTCTTTTAGCGTGCTCAACCCTTTGTCTTGTGCCGGGCCGTTCTCCAACAGAAGGCTGGCCAGTTCGAACTGAAACTTGATGGAGACGAGCAACTGACTGATACCGTCGTGCAGTTCACGGGACACCCGTGATCGTTCTTCCTCCTGCAGGCTGACGATCCGTTGGGTCAGGCGCTGAAGCTTTTTGTCCGCCAGCCGATGCTCGCTGACGTTCAGCGTCATGCCGCTGGCAAAGACAAACAACACCGCGACAAGGGCGACGACGGCAATCGCCAGCATGGTTTTGCGGATGCCCTGGGCCACTTCGTCGCGCGCTTGTTGAGTGGCGCGTTCAACGTCCTCAAGGTAGATGCCGGTGCCGAGCATCCAGCCCCAGCGATCCAGCATCACCACGTAGGCCAGCTTGTCGGTCACTTTGCCGGAGGAGGGTTTGTTCCAGGCATAGCGCTGAAAGCCTTCGCCTGACTGTGCGCTGTTTAGCAGCGCCTGGATCACCGGCAAACCGTGCGGATCCTTCATGTCCCACAGGTATTTGCCCACCAGTTCCGACTGGCGCGCGTGCATCAGGCTACGACCCTCGCGGTCGTAGACGAAGAAATAACCATTGATGCCGAAGCTGAGTTTGCGCAGTTCTTCCAGCACTTGTCGCTGGGCGTGCTCATCACCGTGGCCGTCGTCGTACAGCGGCGCGATCAGGCTTTGCGCCATTTCCACGTAGTTTTTAAGTTCGGCACGCTTGCTCGCCAGAATACTGTCTTCGATCAGTTGCGCCTGTTGGTCGCCGAGTTGACGGTTCAGGGAAATCACCAGCGCGCAGATCACCGCAATCGCCAGGACCAGCGGCAGAATCCCGAGCGCGACGATTTTGTGTTTGAGCTGCATCTTGGCTCCTGACCGGGCGGAGGGTGGGCGAAGGCCGGCATCATATGCCAAAGATACGCGCGTCCTGTAGCGCGGCAGGACGGAATGACCTGCGGCTTTGGTGTCCTTCAACTCAAATACAAAACCCTGTGGGAGTGAGCCTGCTCGCGATAGCGGTGTATCAGACGACATTGATGGTGAGTGTCAGTCCGCTATCGCGAGCAGGCTCACTCCTACAGAGGATCTGCAGCATCTACGTAGAACTACGTAGATGCCACGTACGTAGTAACGCGGATTTATTTGTAGACGACATGCGCAGATATTGGGCCAGCTCCGCACCGCGGACACAATTATAAAAATTACCGCCGCAGTCACTGGCTGTCGGCAGGAGACACGCTATGCCCCGTCTGGCTAAACACCTCGCCTGGTTTGCCGTGGCTGTCCTGGGAGCGTTTGCGCTGAGTGTCGTGGCCCTGCGCCGCGGCGAAGCGATCAACGCCCTCTGGATCGTAGTCGCAGCAGTCGCTATTTACCTCGTTGCATACCGCTATTACAGCCTGTTCATCGCCACCAAAGTGATGCAACTCGACCCCAATCGTGCCACGCCCGCGGTCATCAATAACGATGGCCTGGACTACGTGCCGACCAATAAACACGTGCTTTTCGGTCACCACTTCGCCGCCATCGCCGGCGCGGGGCCGCTGGTCGGTCCGGTATTGGCCGCACAGATGGGGTACTTGCCCGGCACGCTGTGGCTGATCGCCGGCGTGGTGCTGGCCGGTGCCGTTCAGGACTTCATGGTCCTGTTTATGTCCACCCGCCGCAACGGCCGCTCCCTGGGCGACATGGTCCGTGAAGAAATGGGCCGCATCCCCGGGACCATCGCGCTGTTTGGCTGCTTCCTGATCATGATCATCATCCTCGCGGTGCTGGCGCTGATCGTGGTCAAGGCCCTGGCCGAGAGCCCATGGGGCATTTTCACGGTGATGGCGACCATCCCGATTGCGATGTTCATGGGCATCTACATGCGCTACATCCGCCCGGGGCGCATCGGTGAAATCTCCGTGGTCGGTGTGCTGTTGCTGCTCGGTTCGATCTGGCTGGGCGGGCAAATCGCCGCTGATCCGGTCTGGGCCAAAGCCTTCACCTTCACCGGTATCCAGATCACCTGGATGCTGATCGGCTACGGTTTTGTGGCGGCCGTATTGCCGGTTTGGCTGATCCTGGCCCCGCGCGACTACCTGTCAACTTTCCTTAAAATCGGCACCATCGTGGCGCTGGCGATCGGCATCCTGATCACCATGCCCGACCTGAAAATGCCGGCCTTGACCCAGTTCATCGACGGCACCGGGCCGGTGTGGAAGGGCGCTCTGTTCCCGTTCCTGTTTATCACCATTGCCTGTGGCGCGGTCTCGGGTTTCCACGCGCTGATCGCTTCCGGTACAACACCGAAGTTGCTTGCGAGCGAAGGCCATGCCCGTTACATCGGTTACGGCGGCATGCTGATGGAATCCTTCGTCGCCATCATGGCCATGGTCGCCGCGTCGGTGATCGAGCCAGGCGTCTATTTCGCCATGAACAGCCCGGCGGCACTGGTCGGCGCGGATGTGGTTTCGGTGGCGCAAACCGTCAGCAGCTGGGGCTTTGCGATTACCCCGGACGCGTTGCAAGCGGTGGCCAAGGACATCGGTGAAACCACCATCCTGGCCCGTGCCGGCGGTGCGCCGACCCTGGCGGTCGGTATCGCGCAGATCCTGCACCACGTCCTGCCCGGTGAAAACACCATGGCGTTCTGGTACCACTTCGCGATCCTGTTCGAAGCGCTGTTTATCCTGACCGCCGTGGACGCGGGCACGCGTGCCGGACGCTTCATGCTGCAGGACTTGCTCGGCTCCTTCGTGCCGTCGCTGAAACGCACCGACTCCTGGCCCGCCAACCTGATCGCGACTGCCGGTTGTGTGGCGATGTGGGGCTATTTGCTGTATCAGGGCGTGATCGATCCACTGGGCGGCATCAACACCTTGTGGCCGCTGTTCGGTATCTCCAACCAGATGCTCGCCGGTATTGCGCTGATGTTGGCCACCGTTGTGCTGATCAAAATGAAACGCCAGCGCTATGTGTGGGTGACCATGCTGCCCGCCGTGTGGCTGCTGATCTGCACCGTCACGGCAAGTTTCATCAAGCTCTTCGATGCCAACCCGGCGATTGGCTTCCTGGCCTTGGCCAAGAAGTACAGCGATGCCCTGGCCAATGGTCAGATCCTCGCCCCGGCCAAAAGCATCGACCAGATGCAGCACGTGATCTTCAACGCCTACACCAACGCCACGTTGACGGCGCTGTTTCTGTTTGTGGTCTTCAGCATCCTGTTCTTTGCACTTAAGGTCGGTATCGCCGCCTGGGGCAGCAAAGAACGTACGGATAAAGAAGCGCCGTATCAGGCAATCCCGCAGGTTTGATGGAGGAGGGCGAGCATGTTTAATGACTTGAGTCGTCTCGGTAAATACCTTGGTCAGGCTGCGCGCTTGATGGTCGGGATGCCGGACTACGACACCTACGTCGAGCATATGCAAACCAAACACCCGGACAAGCCGGTGATGAGCTATGAGGTGTTCTTTCGGGAACGTCAGGAAGCGCGATACGGCGGTGGCAATGGACAGACTCGCTGTTGTTGAGTGAATGGGGAAGCCATTGCTGAAGTTGCTCTGATACTGCGTCTGAGTGCACGGAAAAGCCGGATGATTTGGCTGATGATGTTTACTTAAGATGGTTTTTGGGGTGGGATTGGGGGCATATCCGTTGCTGCGGTTACGGCGGCTTAGGGTTCCGCCCTGACGGCGGGTCACTTTGGAAAAGCCCCAAAGTAACCAAAGGGCTCTTGCCCCTGACGTTCGGTGCCTCGCTTAGGCTCGGCATGCCCTCGCTCCGGTCCTGCTCCGTGGGCCCGCCGCCATCGGCC